>DAOUGX010000354.1:0-8220 GCA_034428855.1 Anaerolineaceae bacterium
AGTGCGAATATCCAAACCATCAGGAGGTCTGGCAAAAAGAAGTTCATTTAGCCAAATTGAGGAAGCAGGAATTCCTGCTAATCCTCTCAGGTAAGAATCCAGACTTTTTTCTAATCCACTTTGCCCTAAGAATGGCTGGTTGTATCCTACAGTTGTTGACAATGATGGTTCCAACAACAAGCGAGAATATTCTCCACGTACGCCAACAGTTGTTAAAATTGGATTATTCTGTCGATCCAAAATATCACCCCTTGGAACGTACAAATCATTGATGACTTTTCGAAAATTATCTGTCCTATTTAATAATTTATCAGATTGAATGATTGCCCAATAAGATGTGATTAAACCTAAACAGATGAACCCAATAATAACCATTGAATATGAAAAGATGAAAGGTCTGACTTCTTCCTTAATAATGAATTTCGATGTCTGGTATTGACTGATCCAAATTAATAATAAAAGTGAAATAAAAACTGTTACTAATGAAGACCCACCATAGGAAATAAAAGGTAATGTTACCCCAGTAAGAGGGAGTAAACGTGTGTTACCACCCATTATGAGAATTGCTTGGATGCACAAAAAGACACTGATTCCGGAAGCCAGGAGTTTTTGGAAATTATTTCTGCCTTTGATAGCGACTGAAAACCCTCTAAATGCAAGAAAACCAAATAATGTGATAACAAAAAGGCTACCTAACAACCCTAATTCTTCACTGATGGAGGAAAAAATAAAATCTGAAATTGCTACAGGTACAATACCTGGACTTCCTAATCCTGGACCGGTTCCAAGAATGTGACCGGCTGCAATCGCCTGAATAGATTGAATGATCTGGTATGAACCTCCCGATGGATCAACCCATGGATTTATCCAACCATCGATTCTTATTTGGATAACATTAAAATATTGATATCCCAAATAACCAGCTATTAAAATAAAACCAAGAAAAATGAAAACAGTTCTCCGTTTTCCTGAGACAATGAAAATATAAAATGCATATATGATGAGGAAAATAATCGCAGTACCAAGATCTCTTTGAGCGAATAATAATAAAATTGCAGCTCCCACCATCACGAGGGAAGGCATAATTAAGATTGAAAAATTGTTTCTTAGAGCCCAATTGTCAGCAAAAAAAGCTGACAAATAAATAATAAATAACAACTTCAGTGGTTCGGAAGGTTGAAAATATATCCCACAGCAACCTAACCATAATCTTGGCCCTTCACCACCAGGATAAATACCAAAAAAGAAAGTTAACCCAGTAACCATTAATCCTACAGTTAACCAGATATATTTATATCGTCTGAACAAATTTAGGAGACCTGGATATTTCATGCCTATCAATAAAATGACAGAACAAAGTCCAAACCAGATCAGTTGTCTCCAACCGAAAGGAATGGAGAGCCGGAAAATGGTCATTAACCCAATACCTGATAACAAAAAAGCAATCGGAATTAAATAAGGATCTCGATTTGGTAAATATTTCACACTTAATTTATGAATAAAAAAACTTGAAATGAGCCAGACCCCATATCCAATCCAATGTTCCCACTTCATTGGTGTCTGCCAGTTTAAAGTACGTATGACAGGAGCAAAAGTAAGAATTATGCTATAAAGCAATAGAATTGATCCAGCAAACAAAAAAAGGCTGAATTGCAATCTGTCTCGGTTGTCTAAGAAAATATTTTTTATATAAGTCACTTGATATATTTTTTGATAAAAATGTTTAATTTTTCTTTTTGTTTTAGGTCCATGTAATCAATGGACGTCGTTAACGCACTCGAAAGTGCTTGGTGGCAATCACAATCATAAGGATTAAATTGATTGATGAGATTTAATATGGCAGTATTTGCCAGCTGACTATTCTGTTTCAATACTTTTAAAATCATTTCAACAGTTACTGGTTCTTCATGAATATGCCATACATCATAATCTGTTACATGAGCAAAGGCGGCATAGCACATTTCTGCTTCTCGAGCAAGAAAAATCTCGGGAGAAGTTGTCATCCCGATGATAGCCATACCCCATGATCGAAATAAATTAGATTCGGCTTTCGTAGAAAATCTTGGGCCTTCAATTGTGATTAATGCTCCACCTTTATGAACTTTAGCACCAGTTTCCAGTACTGAATTGTACAAATCCGCTGATAAATGAGGGCAAAAAGGATCTGCGGAGCTAACATGAGCAACCAGACCGGTGGAGAAAAATGATCTGTTCCGATTTTTTGTGAAATCAACGATCTGGTCGGGAATGACAATATCTCCCGGAGCATAATCTTCTCTTAATGACCCACATGCAGAAATCGCTACAACGCTCTTCACTCCTAACTTCTTTAATGCATATATGTTTGCCTGGTAATTTACCTCAGAAGGTGGAATTCGATGTCCTATTCCATGGCGCGCTAAAAAAGCGATCGTCTTGTTCCCTACTTTTCCGATGAAAACGGGTGAACTTGGTTGTCCAAATGGAGTATCTTCCACAATTTCATCAATGATGTTGACACCATCCATCTGATATACACCTGTTCCACCTATGATTCCCAAATCAATTGTGTATGACATTGGAAACTCCTTTTCCTCGATTGAGACTTTATGTGTGAATAATTAATTTTACATTACCAACCTGAAGAAAGTCATTATCAGTGACGATACACGGCTGGTCAATTCGTTCATCATTTAGAAAAGTTCCATTGGTGGAATTTAAATCATGGATCCACCAATTTTGGTCAATCAGGTACAGCCTGGCATGCTGGGCTGATACTGTATCATCAGGGATATATACCTTACAATTTGGATCTCGACCGACAAGAACATCGGATTGATTGATAATAAATGCTTCCTGTTCAGGATTATCTTTGAATGAAATTCTTATAGTGGAAGTTAATTCCGGAGACATGAGTTTAATTTGAGTTTTTAATTGTCTCCATGTCGTAATAAATAATAAACCAACAAAACCAATCATAAGCAATGCCAGAATAATTCTGATAATGAAAATCACAGTTGCTGTCATTAGAATCCTACAATTTTTGGAATTTCGGCTGTGGAACCTTGCTGAAGATCATTCGAATCGCTCTCTTCCCCATAAACCATTGGATAATTGGCAATTGATATCACATCACCGGCGCGAAGAAGGGCTTGATGTATTTGAATGCCGTTAACAAATGTACCGGAAGTTGAGTTTAAATCAAAAATGACAAAATTACCATTAATAAAACGGATTTGTGCATGGTTTCTACTTACTGATGGATTATCAATGATTAATTGGTTGTCTTTCTTCCTGCCGATGTGGATGATTGTTCCAGAAAGAGGAAATGTATCCTGATTGGGTAATAGGAGATACGCTTCCAGTTTTATTTTCTCATTCGCATTTTCTTTCGAGGATAACTTCATTACTGCAGTTTTTTCTATATCGGCTGGAGAGAAATATGAGTCAATTTTGAAATCATTTAAATTTTTAATTTTTGGATCAGACAAAAAATTTATATTAATATCGCCAGAGATAATCTGATCAAAATCTTCTGCACTTTCAATTAAGGAATTCTTTATCTCCTGTACCCAACTCTGATCTATTCCAATATTTTCATATATTTGGGGATGAACTGAAATCGAAAAAACATTCGGAATTTTTTCACCATTGTTTATTATGGTATAAATTTGATTGCGTAACTGGTGAATGATTGCGATCACTACTGTTTTATCGGTTGAATTCCAGGGAAATAATTGAACACTCCCTTCGATCAGGTTCTTCAATTGACTTTCTAATTTTTCAAGAAAACCTTTCATAATCTATAATTATAAAGGCAATAGGAAAACAAGCAATGACCGCTGATTATGTTTCAGGGTATAAAGAAATTGAACATACCGCAGATATTTCTCTTAAAGTTTGGTCAAAATCGCTTCAGGAGTTATTTATTCTGTCAGTTGAAGGTTTTAATTCCATTCTAGGAATAGAACTGCTGGAAAAAGATATAAACACGACTGAACAATTCTTATTTACTGGAATAGACCTTGAAAGCTGTTTGGTTGCACTTTTAAATGAGTGTAATTTTCGTGTGCAACAAGATTCTGTAAATATACAAGTCAAAGAAATAACAGTAAATGACACTGATCTGTCAGGAGTTTTCTTATCACAAAAAATTAAAGGTTATAAAAAAGAAGTTAAAGCAGTGACATTTCATAAACTAAAGATTAAAAAATTATCTCAGGGTTACTCTGTATCGATTGTTTTTGATGTATGATTGAAATTGAGGGATTATGGTTGCTTTGAATGATTTTGTTAAACTCAGTGACTATGAATGGGAAATACAAAAAGGTTTTCGTAAGGATATGAGAGTTCCAGTCAGGATATTCTCATCGAGCAGGATGATCGAACAAAGCTTAGATGATTTATGCGTGGATCAGGCAATCAATGCTTCAACACTACCTGGAATTGTTGGTTCTGTTGTTGTGATGCCAGATATGCATCAGGGTTATGGGTTTCCAATTGGAGGCGTAGTTGCCACCGATTATTCTTCAGGTGTGATTTCACCAGGTGGAATTGGTTATGATATTAATTGTGGGGTGAGATTATTATCCTCCAACATTCCTTTTGATGAAGTAAAAAACCATATCCAATCTTTGGTAATCGCTCTTAATCAGCATTGTCCGAGCGGTGTTGGCTCCGAAGGCGGAATACATCTTACTTTACAGGATTTACATGAAGTGTGTGAATCTGGTTCTGAATGGGCTTTAAAGAAAGGATTCGCGACCACACAGGATCTTCGAAGAACTGAAGAGGGCGGATCGATTCTTGGGGCAGATGCTAGATTAATCAGTGATCGAGCAAAAAAAAGAGGAATTCCTCAATTAGGAACACTTGGTAGTGGCAACCATTTCATAGAAATTGATGTGATTGATTCAGTCTATGATGAGGAAACTGCCAGGGTATTTGGATTACAACAGGGTAATCTTGCTGTGATGATACATTGTGGATCCAGGGGTTTAGGACATCAAGTTTGTACGGACTCAGTTCAATTATTTCAACAGGCAATTTATAAATATGGGATAAAAATTCCAGATAGGGAATTAGTATGCGCACCGATCAGTTCACCTGAAGGACAGGATTATCTAAAGGGGATGAGGGCAGCTGCTAATTATGCTTTTTGTAATCGTCAGATTTTAGCACACTTAGCCAGAAGAGCATTTGAACAAGAACTGGCAGGTATAGTTAAAAATTGGCAATTATTTCAGGTTTATGATATCGCCCATAATATTGGGAAAATTGAAGATCACAATGTGGACGGTGTAATGCGAAAAGTTTGTGTTCACCGTAAAGGTGCCACAAGAGCTTTTGGACCTGGAACTGAGGGTCTTCCAGAGGAATTCTTCAAAACTGGTCAACCTGTTCTTGTTCCGGGTAGTATGGGAACATCATCATGGGTATTAGCAGGAACAACAGCAAGTATGGAAAGATCATTTGGTTCCAGTTGTCACGGTGCAGGAAGATTGATGAGTCGTCAAAAAGCAAAAAAAACTATTCGGGGTGACCAAGTAAAAATTGACCTGGAAAATAAGGGAATCCATATTCAAGCAGGATCTATGTCTGGACTTGCTGAAGAAGCTCCAGGAGCTTACAAAGATATTGATCAAGTGATTGAAGCGGTGACTGGTGCAGGAATCGCAAGGAAAATTGCCAGATTAGTACCAATTGCTGTCGTGAAAGGATAATAATTATTTTTCTGTCTGATCCGATTGTTTACTAAAAATGCCGATTTTTGCATGTGTCAAATCTAAAAAATCTTGAACCCGTAATTTAATATTCAAACCTCTTTGCCCTCCAGAAACATGTAACCAATCCAGTTCTTCCACGGATTTGTCGATTAATATTCTGAAACCTTTATTCAGTAATGCCAAAGCTGAAATTCCTCCAGTTTGTAATCCGGTTATTTTTTCCGCTTCATTCGGTGAAGGAAATTCGAGTTTTTTTTCATTCAAAAATTTTGCTATTAATTTAAGATCTGCAGTTTTATTTGCCGGAATGACTGCCAGTATGACTTTACCTGGAGGTGCTGGACGTAAAACGATTGTTTTGTAAACCCAACCAATCGGCACATTCAATATCTCGGCAGTTTCTTGGGCACTTCTCTTTCCGTCAGGGATGACAAATATCTCGAATGGAATCTTTTTTGCTTTGAGAAGCCTGGTTACATTATTTTGTATCAAACTTGACTCCTTTTATTGGAGACAAAAATTGGATTACTAAAAATCCAACCCCTTTTCTTACCAAAGTATTGAATGTAGCATTCGACCCTATAAATTCCGGTAGATTTGGTGATATAAGTGCATATTTCCTGATTTTTCCAAATTTCTAAAACATTACCATTATGAATTAACCTGCATTCAGCAGCTTCTGGCACTCGAATTTGAAATGTGATCGATGGATTTAATTCTATTTCTTCTCCCATAATGGCGGTTGCTTGTTTTCCCTGAGCATAAAATCGAAACCCTTTTGTTGACGCGGGTAAATCATACCCTACGTATGAATTCCCTGATTTGAAAGCATCCACAATAATTTTCCGATCATTGGGATAATCACCTGACAAAGGTTGACGAACCAATAAGTGATTATTAATTGCATTAAAATGAAACGCATACGGAAATATTTCTCTCTCCAATAATCCTTTTTTCATCACTAAACGGTGAGCATCAGAACCACCAACTGCAATTATTTTCTTTCCTGCCATTAATAATTCGTCCCATTTTTTAAGAGACATTGGATGAGGTCCACGTGCATACCCATATGGAAATAAAATATTGAAAATGAGGTGGGGCCAGGATCGTGATTCGTTTTTCAGTTCGCTCAGGTGGTTCCAAATTTCAATACCATTGAAACCTTCTACATTCCAATTGTCCCAGGTAATCTCAGGTTCATTCACCTGAGGTAGATTTTTCTCGAAGGGGTGGGCAAGAAATGATAATCCTCCATTCTTTTTCACCTGGTTGATCAATAATTGCGTATTGTCGGCATATTCACATAATTCTTTGTTTTGCCCAAAGGTAATCAAGTGGTTCTTTTGTGGTTCCAGATTTTTGTTGTGAATTTCTTCGCCAACCATCACCAATATCTTTTTCCCATTTTTATGATAATAACCATCCAGGTTATGAACTAAAATATTGTGGTCGGTAATAATGATTCCGTCTACTCCGGAATTTATTCCTGCTTCCGCGATTTTTTGATGTGACCAGGTTCCATCTGAATAGGAACTATGAATGTGAAGGTTGACGACGAATTCTTCCACAGGTTGACTAATTTCCCTTATAAACGTTATAATTTGAGCTATTGTTTCTCAGGAATATCCTGAATTCTTGATTGGAGGATGAGCGTGGTTATCTACATAGATATTGCTTTGATTATAACTTCAGTTGCGCTGATTATCAGTGTAATTATGCAAAATAAAGGTGTTGGTTTAGGTGGATTAACAGGTGGCGACACCGGCGGTGTATTTACAGCACGTCGAGGAATTGAAAAAACACTATTTTATATCACCATTGGTTTAAGTGTTCTATTCTTCATTTTGACTATTGCAGCAGTGATTATTCGAAATTAGGAAATTAACCACATATCACTGATGTATCAAATTTATAGAACCATCGCGGGCGATTCAATACTGAAAAGATGGTCGCCCTATTTTCTTTAAAGAATTAACCTTATGAAAAAATTACGTTGGCAATTACTGATAATCTTTTTGACCGGCCTGGTTGTAGGAATATTATTAATCAATGAAAAACCTGATCCTCAATCTTCGGTCTCTGCGCCTGAACCTCAGGAAGGCGGAGTTTATAGTGAAGCATTAGTAGGAAGATTTCAAAGATTAAATCCAGTTTTGGATTATTACAATTCAGTTGACAGGGAATTGAATCGATTAATTTTTAGCCGGATGATAACCTTTGAAGAACGAGGCATTCCTAAATTAGAATTGGTTGAAACATATGGAATATCCCAGGATGGAACCATTTACAATATCACATTACGGCCAGATATTAAATGGCATGATGGGGCGCCATTAACCACCAACGATATCTTATTCACGATAAATATGATCAGAGATGGTGAGGGAGTAGTTCCGGATGATATCCGTGCTTTTTGGTTGGCAGTTGATGTTAAAACCCTAAGTGACACTACCATACAATTTCGTTTAGAAGAACCATTTGCTCCTTTCCTGGATTATTTATCCTTTGGTATTCT
>DAOUGX010000355.1:0-5705 GCA_034428855.1 Anaerolineaceae bacterium
GCACTACGCTTGGCACTGGAAAAAGATGGCAGCTATCTTTCTCATGAAGATCAGCAAGCAGTGGAGAGAGCGAAAACAATTTTTTCGGAATTTGGTCCCCTGGTTGGTTTGATACCGGTAGCGGCATTATTGCAAAAATTAATGAACCATTCCCAGTATCGCGTACTTATGGCTGGAACCATCGATCGAGGTTGGCGTAATGTTGATAAACTGATTTTGGACGCTTACAACAGTCAACAATCCAGCATTCATGCATATCTGGAATATGTACAGCGAATTCGTGATACTGGCGTACGGGAAGGTGAAGCAGCCGGTGCCGCGGAAGATGCCATCCAGTTGATGACCATTCATAAATCCAAAGGGCTGGAATTCCCCTGGGTAGTCCTGGCTGATGCGGGACGAAAACCGAATGTTAATAAAGATCGCTGGTTGGTGAGTGATCAGTGGTTGGCGTTTAATTCGGATCGAGAGGAGTACACATCGCTGTTAACCCGTTTTCTGAAAGAACTGGAAACTGAAAAAGAAAAGGCAGAAAGTAAACGTCTATTGTATGTGGCTTTAACCCGAGCCAAAGATAAACTTCTCATCAGTGGCCATTTTTCTCAATATAAAGATAAATTTACAGTCAATGGTTGGTTAAAAGAAATATTGGATCTTTCTGATCTTGACCCCGACCTTCTCACAGAAAATCTTTCACAAGAAGCAATCCCTTTACCTGGAGGTGCGGTGATTGGTATCCACATTCGAAAAGAACTGGTCGAATTTCCCGCCCAGGTGGTTGAATCACAGCAAGAACAATGGGTGCGTTCCGGTCCACTCTTGGCTGGACTCGCCAGCACAGAACCTGAAATGGAAAACGGTAAAGTTGAGGTATTGGATCAGGTTATTTTTGGACAATCTGATCAATTCCCTTTATGGGTAGGAAAGTTATTGCATATGGCAGTTCAGCGCTGGGAATTTCGCAATGCTCAAGAATTACGAATATTCCTGGAACGGTCTGCTTTGAGGTTAGGCATTCTGGATAGTGTTACCCGAAACGCTGCAATAGATAAAGCGAAGTTATTAATGGAACGGCTTCAGGCTCATCCGCTTTATGAAGAGATCAACAGTGCTGAACGACGCTACCATGAAATCCCTTATGAAACATGGGATGAGGTAAAAAAAGAACGTGGGCGGCTGGACATTCTTTATCAAACCGAAAACGATTGGAAAATAATCGATTTCAAAACGGACCAATTGAACTCTTTTTCGAATTTGCCGGATGAACGCAAAATGGAATACAAAGCACAATTACTCAGATATCAAAATTCAGTTTACCAGCAACTTAAGGTGAAGCCCTCAGCCAGATTTTGTTTTCTGAATTTGGGGGCTGAAATTGAATTATACGACCTGGATGAAATCTGATATTTTACCAGGACAGCTATGCAGCAAAATCGACGTCCAAAAAAGTTGGGCTTTTAAAAAGACAAAAAATTTAGTATAATCAGCCAATTTAATATTTAAATCTTTGCTAAAAAACCGAAAGAGGATTCCGATGTGGCAAAAATTAAATCCCCCAGAAAATATTCGCATTTTGTTCAGTGAAGCTCCAAAGGTATTGGTGGCAAAATCCCAACAGGATTTAATGGATCTGGCCTGTGGAGATGCAAATTCCAATTATTTTGAAGTAGCGTATGATATTCCAGGCAAAGGGCGGGTGGTGGAGGCTACGGTAGCACGTGTGCGTAATGGGATCGCTGCCAATTATCTCGATCCTTACATGCGCAGGCGTGATCCTGATTCTCTGGTGGTGGGGGATGATTTTGACACGGATAAACCTACATTCAAAGAAATCTATGGCAGAGAATTTACTCCGGTTCGAGAGGAAGCATTTAGCTGGTTAAAAAATCAGGAACTGGCCGTATTTGCGTTTATCGCCGGTAAACCTGGTATGGGTGTGGATGCGCTGGCTATCGTTCCTCTTAATGCTGGATTTTTTGCGCTTGGTTTGGCAATGTTACAAGGAATGATTCCTCTCGAAGAAGTATCTGAAGATTTCAAACCAAAAGCGATTATGTTTGTGGTTCCTCCGTTCCGGCACACCCATTTCTCAGGAAAACAAATCGTGGTGCATAACCGCACGGAAGAACTCTATGAAATATTTTCATTTAATCTTTACCCGGGACCAAGCGCAAAGAAAGGTGTGTATGGCATCCTGATCGATATTGGTTCACGGGAAGGGTGGGTAGCACCGCATTGTTCTGCAGTTCAGGTAATAACACCTTACGATAATTCCACCATTATCATGCATGAAGGCGCCAGTGGTGGAGGTAAAAGTGAAATGTTGGAGCAGGTTCATCGTGAGTCTGATGGGCGTTTGCTATTGGGTGAGAACATCTTAACAGGTGAACGTCGCCATTTACAAATCCCACGCACCTGTGATTTGCAACCCATCACAGACGATATGGCAATCTGCCATCCTTCCATTCAGAAACACCACGGGCGGATTCGATTGACGGACGCAGAAGATGCCTGGTTCCTGCGGGTCAATCATATCCAGCATTATGGAACTGATCCCACCCTGGAAGGTATCACCGCGCAACCTTCTCAGCCCTTATTGTTCCTGAATATTGATGCTGTGCCGAATAGTCGTGCTTTGATCTGGGAACACATTGAGGATGCACCGGGAAAACCGTGCCCCAATCCACGCGTTATAGTGCCCAGACAGGCCTTCAAAAATGTGCTGGAAGGCTCGGCTACCATTGATGTGCGGTCATTTGGAGTGCGCCAACCACCATGTACCAAAGAAAATCCAACATATGGCATATTGGGACTTTTCCATATTTTGCCACCAGCATTGGCCTGGTTATGGAGGTTGGTATCTCCCCGGGGGTATGACAACCCCAGCATTGTCGATAGTGATGGAATGAGTAGTGAAGGTGTGGGTTCTTATTGGCCTTTTGCCTCTGGAAAACGAATTCGCCAGGCGAACCTTTTATTGGATCAGTTTAATGATTATCGGGAAATGCGCTACATTATCACACCCAACCAGTATATTGGCGCCTGGAAGGTGGGATTTATGCCTCAATGGATTGCCCGGGAATATCTGGCCAGACGCGGAAATTCAAAATTCCGACCTGAGCAAATCAGGCCAGCCCGCTCGGCTTTGTTAGGTTATGCACTTTATTCAATTCATGTAGAAGGACAACAAATTGCTCGTTGGTTTCTGCAGGTGGAAACACAACCGGAAGTTGGTGTTGAAGCGTATGATCAGGGCGCACAACAGTTGATGAATTTTTTCCGTTCAGAACTGCAGAATTATGCAATACCAGAATTAACGACCTTAGGTCATCAAATTATTGAGTGTTGTCTCGACAATGGAAATTTGAGTGATTATGAAAGATTAATCCCTTCAGAATAAATTCTGGAAGACGGGAATTTTTCCCTAAATATTAATTCAATACAAACCAAATCTAAAAAAAACTATTAGGGTATTGACAAACATTTTAAAACGTTGTAAACTATTTTTATCATTAAAATTAATTTTAGCGATAAAAGAAAAGGTTGCGATGGGACACACAAAACGAGAAGGTGTATTTACAATCAAAGATCTGGAGACACTCAAAGTAGTGGCAGACCCGGTACGGAACCAGATTATGGAAGTACTGGAAAAGAAACCACAAAATGTCAAAGAGGTGGCCGATAAATTGGGGTTGGCACCCAGTAAGTTATATTACCATTTCAACATGCTCGAAAAAGTAGGCTTGATACAGGTTGTGGAGACTCGCCAGGTTGCCAATCTGATTGAAAAATATTATCAATCCACCTCCAGTTTTGTTGATATTGATCCCAATTTATTAAATTTCTCCACAGCAGAAGGCAAAGAAAATCTATACACGATGGTAACCTCTACGATTGATACCACCCGTGAGGATTTATTAAGAAGTTTACAGGCTCGCTCTCTGCAAATCGAACAGGGGATAGCAGGAAAATTACGAGCTGTAACCCTATCGCGCTACCTGAGTAACATGAGTGATGAAAAAGCAAATGAATTTCACCAGCGTTTGGCAGAATTATTAGATGAATTCATCGATAATGACACCAAAGATCCGGATCAGCAAACCTTCGCAATGACCCTGGCGCTGTATCCGAGTTTTTATTACCGGGATTTAAGTAACGAAAATAAAGAATAATTAAACTTCCATCCTGAAAATCCAAAAGCATTGAAGCTCTCGATGTCGTATTTGCTATGCCTTAAACTGAAAGGAAATTTGATGACAGCTATTAAAGAACCCCAAAATATGCGCACTTTTTTTGTGATCTGGATTGGTCAACTCATCTCGATCCTCGGTTCCGGGTTGACCAGTTTTGCGTTAGGAGTCTGGATTTATCAACAAACCGGACAAGCTACACCTTTTGCCATCACAGTCTTATTCGGCAGTCTACCAGCCGTTCTGCTCGGACCGGTGGCAGGCTCAATCGCTGATCGGTTCAATCGCAAGAAGGTAATGCTGCTGGCGGACACTGGAAATGCGATTATTACTCTGGGTGCTTTTATTTTGTATAGTTCAGGAAATCTGGAAATCTGGAATATTTACCTGATCGCTCTGATTGGTTCAGTTTTTAGCGCATTTCAAGAACCTGCATTTTCTGCCTCGGTTGTCATGATTGTCCCTAAAAAGGATTTGACGCGTGCCAATGGCCTTTCACAGATGAGCAATGCTCTGGGAAATCTCATTCCGCCTTTAATGGCAGGTTTGCTATTTGGGTTAATTGGTTTGGAAGGAATTTTCCTGATCGATTTCATTACCTATTTTGCTGCCCTCGGCACAATGCTCTTCTCCCACATTCCGCAGCCGGAATACGTTGAACCGAAGGAGAAGGTCAGCCAATGGCAGGAAGCGATGGCAGGTTGGCGATATCTACGGTTGAATGGCGGTTTACTCGGTTTGATGTTCTATTTTGCCATGGTCAATTTTATGATCAATTTTGCTGCCGTCTTAACCAGCCCAATGGTGCTGGCAACATTCTCTCCAGCCGTTTTAGGGTATGTGCAAACAGCCGGAGGAGTTGGTATGTTGATCGGCAGTATATTACTATCCATCTGGGGTGGTCCTAAAAATAAAATTTTATCCATCATGATCTGTATTACTATTTCCAGTCTGGGATTAACCCTGGCAGGTCTACGACCGGTTGCATTCCTGATTGCGGCGGGATATTTTGTGATGATGTTTGTCATCCCTCTGGCATCCGGCTCCAGTCAGGCAATTTTTCAGGTCAAAGTACCTTTGGATTTGCAGGGTCGCGTGTTCGCCATGCGCAGTATGATATCCCGTTCGATGATGCCAATTGCCTTTCTCAGTGCAGGGCCGCTGGCAGATTTCATATTTGAACCTATGATGGCTGATGGTGGTGCACTGGCAAACACATTCATTGCACAGATCGTCGGTACCGGACCCGGACGTGGGATTGGATTGATTTTTATGATCGCCGGACTGGGCACCATCCTGATCACCTGGCTGGCATATTCAAACCCAGGTATACGGCATATTGAACGCGATATTCCGGATGTGGTGAAGGAAAAATCTATTTCTGCTCATGAAACTGCGATCACAGCGAATATCCAGCCGGCAACAGATTAACGAGCAGATCAAGAAATAGGTAAATCGGCTTAAAAAGGCAAACATGATCTACATATTTTCTTAATAATTTCTAAACATGCTCCT
>DAOUGX010000356.1:0-5449 GCA_034428855.1 Anaerolineaceae bacterium
TGATAGGAGCGACAGTGGTACACCCGGACACATCTCGAACCCGGAAGTTAAGGCTGTTAGCGCCGATGGTACTTGGGGGGCGACCCCCCGGGAGAGTAGGTCATTGCCAAGAAACTTTTTTTGATTTAAATTACATTTCCTCGCGGAAAATCAATCCATATTTCTTTCTGGCATTCAACCAGGCTTTGCGTAACATTTCATAAACTTCCTGAGGATCTTTGATATTGCGCAGCGTAATGGTGGGGGAAGTTTGATCTGCACCTTTAATCATAATATCGCCTAGCCCCAGAATACGCTCACTGACATTCTGAATGATATCGATATCCTGTACGCGTATCAATTCAAAATTCTCAATATCTTTACCAATCAGCCCTTTGACTACTTTAATGCGTTCATTGGTGACTGTGTAACTTTCTACCAGGGATAAAAATGGTCTGCCTTCCCATAATAATTTCTCTTCTTCATCCAGGTCCATTGCCATTTTACTGGCGGATAATGGGCTACTGACATCTTCCAAGAGATCATTGACCACCACCAATAGATCATCGGTTAGGTGGTCGACAAATTTATTTTGTTGATCCATTGGTATTGTATTGATCGGCAGGCTGCTTTGGGCGATTGCTTTCCAAATACTCGTTTTTACCTTTGTTTTATAATTTTCAATTGACATACTGGTTCTCCTGATGAATAAAATGCAGGTTGATGATGGAAAATCCCTTAACTAATCATACTCTTTTTTGCTATAAATACGGAAAAATTAAAGCCGGAATGTCCACATATCATTGTTGAATCGTTCTTGCACCAATTCTTTGGCACGTTCTTTTTCTTTATGGGTATAATCATCAACCTCAATCAAACGCCCTCTTGAAAATCCTTCCATCAAGGCATTTTTGAGGTCATCCATATTCCTTTTGGTTTGGTCTACAACACTGGTCACCCTTTTCTGAACACTTTTGATTAATTTATCGGATATTTTTTGGTCACTTACGTTTAATACGGTGAACATCTTCTCGACATCAACGCTGAAAAGTATCGTGCCATGTTGCAGTAATATTCCATTTCTTCGGGTTTGAGCATTTCCGGATATTTTTTGATCATTAACCAGAATATCGTTAATCGGAGAAAAATTAGCCTGGATCCCCAATAATTTTAGAGCATAGACAATATCGTCACAGATCTGACGGTATGATTCGATGATGTTCGTTGGATAAAAATCCAGCGGGGCGATCAGGCTATAGGTGACTTCTCCCAGCTTGTCATGATACACGGCACCACCACCGGTTAAGCGACGAACCACATTTACCCCTGTTTTCTGGGTGGCATCCAGATTGACTTCGTTGCGGATGCCTTGAAAAATCCCAATGGATACGGCTGAAGGATCCCAGCCATAAAATCGAATGGTGGGCAAAGAATTACCATTCCGGACACCTTCCATGATGGTTTCATCCAGTGCCATATTGGTAAAGGCGTCAAAATATTGAAAAGGGATCATGCGAAATTTTTTCATTGAGTAGCCTCTTCCAATGTTGTTATTAATTCTTCAGCCGTTACACCAATAATTTCTGCTTTCTGGTTGTGCAGAATTAGGTTGATTTTCTTGATCAAGCGTTCTTTTTGGATGGGAATACTCGCGCCGGTCAATTCAAGTACGATCAGATCCAATGTATCTTCCGGGTGTAAGAAAAAATCTCCTGTGATTTTTATGGTTTCAATGTGATCACTATAAGTCACATCCAACCGAATCATTTTTCCAAATTTACGCGTGATGGAATTGGTTTTCATATTTGACTCTCACTTGGATATAACGAGCGGTGAACGTTGCTTAACGCCCGTACCTGCTCAAAGGCATGATATGAAGACCGGACCAGTGGAGCACTCTCCACCCAGCGGAAACCAAGCTCATATCCGTACTCTTTCAATGCCTGGAAATCTTCCAGGGTGTAGTATTTCAAAATTGGTAAGTGCTGGCGGCTGGGTTGTAAATATTGTCCAATGGTGAGGATATCTACATGCCAGGAGCGTAAATCGCGCATCACAGCTTTGACCTCTTCCAGTTCTTCGCCCAAACCGAGCATGATGCCGGATTTTGTGAGAACATCCGGATTCATCAATTTTGCATTTTCAAGAATAGTTTGAGACCACTCATAACGATCCTGTGGTTGCACCTGTTTAAACAAGCGTGGAACGGTCTCCACATTGTGGTTCAAAATTTCTGGCCGGGCATCCATCACGATTTTTAGCGCTTCCAGACTGCCTTTGAAATCCGGAATAAGTACTTCAATGGAGCATCCTGGTTGGTATTGACGGATTTTTTCAATGATCATGGCAAAAATTGGAGCACCACCATCCTTGCGATCATCACGATTAACACTGGTGATGACAGCGTGCTTCAATCCCATTGATTTTACTGCCAGGGCAACTCTCTCTGGTTCTTCCCAATCAACATCCAGCGGTTTGCCACGTTTTACATCACAAAATCCACAGGTTCGGGTGCAAACATTGCCCAGTACAAGAAATGTGGCAGTGCCACTACCCCAACATTCTCCCATATTAGGACATTTGGCTTCCTCACAGACAGTGTGTAATTCTTTACGGCGCATCAATCCTTTCAGCCAGTCATAAGTTTCACCGCTGGGTTGTTCCACCTTGATCCAGGAAGGACGTCGAATGGGAGTTGTGTCAATTTTTTGGGGGTCAACACGGTTTCGAGTAGGTTTAAATGTCATGAAGTTATTATAATGGCACAGAAACCATTGTCAATATTTGTTGATATAGGATGTCAATAATTACTTCTATTTGGATTAGACACCATTTTATGACATAATTCATTCACCGAGACAATAATGAGGAATGATGAAAACATTTGATGATATTTATGAATCCTTAATTCAGAATTATTTACTGTTGGTGGAAAGCGATCGCCAATTTTTCGCGCGATTCAAATTAAGCCAGGTGCGGTTTTTTGCTCTGATGCACATCTCTCAAAATCCTGCCATTTCATTAACCGAATTAAGCAGGAAATTGTTGTGTACCAAAGGTAACACAACCAGGATCATACAGGGGATGGAAACAGATGGGTTGTTGGAGGTTATCAAGAACCAAAATGATCAACGTGCTTTTCACCTGCACCTCACTGGTAAAGGATTGGCCACTTTTCATCAGGTAAAACTTGAATTTGAAAAATTTAACCAACACAGGTTTGCCGGGTTAGGGGAAGAAAAAGAATATTTGCTTGGATTGGTAGCAAAAATGAAAAATGGTTTAGAAAAAAGCATACACCCACTTGACAAGTGAAGCGTAAATCATGGTAAAATAGTTGATATATCAACTATTTTAGGAGATGATCCATTGAATCTATCAGCGGTCTATCATGAAGCAAAAAGTAAATATGCTTATATGTTTGATAAGAACACCCTTCACTTAAGGGTCAGAACAGCTCGAGGAGATATTCCTTCGGTCACTCTGGTTGGTGGGGATCCATTTCGCTGGATCCAAAGTAAGGAAGATCCCACCCATTGGGAATGGGACAAAACCTCTGCTTTCTTTTTACCCATGCGTCTTGAATATCAGACAACCTGGCACGATTATTGGTTTATTGCCGTGCAACCCCAATGGAAACGGATTCGTTACGCTTTCATATTAGAAAAAGGCGAACAAAAAATCCTGTACGGAAGTCGATCTTTTTATGATTTAAATCTGCGACCAGAGGATCAGTTTGAAACCAGTTATTATTTCAATTTTCCGTTCTTAAACCACGAAGATCTATTCCAACCGCCTGCCTGGGTGAAAGATACCATCTGGTATCAAATTTTTCCGGAACGCTACGCGGATGGTGACCCCTCCAATAACCCAAAGCAAAGCTTGTCGTGGGGAAAAGAAGAAGATACGATTTTTAAATTTTATGGCGGCGATTTGCAGGGTGTGATAGATCATCTGGATGAATTGGCTGATCTTGGAATTAATGGCATTTATTTCACACCCATCTTCGAATCTCCTTCTTCGCATAAGTATGATACGACCAACTACTATAAAATTGATCCAGCGTTTGGAACCAATGAATTGTTTGGTCAGTTAATGGAAAAAGCACATCAGCGCGGTATTCGTGTGATGCTGGATGCTGTTTTTAATCACTGTGGCTGGTTCCATCCGTTTTGGCAGGATGTGGTCAAACATGGGCGTGGGTCAAAATACTATGATTGCTTCTTCATCGATCGTGATCCGGTGATTAATTTTGAGATTGAAGAAGGGCAATTACCTAAACTAAATCCGGATGAAAAATCTCATCTGAATTACGCAACCTTTGCCTTTACCCCATTAATGCCAAAATGGAACACTGACCATCCACTGGTTAAGGAGCATTTATTCGGGGCAATTCGTTACTGGACGGAAACCTATCATGTTGATGGCTGGCGACTGGATGTTTCCAACGAAGTTCCCCATGCATTCTGGCGGGAATTTCGACAAATGTTGAAACAGATAAATCCTGAGATCTATATTCTCGGTGAAAATTGGGACAACTCCTACCCCTGGTTAATGGGTGACCAATTCGATGGGGTTATGAATTATGAATTGACATACCCGATCTGGTCCCTGTTAGGTGAAGCAGGTCGCGTGAAACAAAAGTATGATGTAGTTCAATACCAGGAAGCGATTAACCAGCTGTTAGCCAATTATCCCAAACACAACTTGCCGGCTATGTATAATTTGATCGATAGCCATGATACGCCACGGATTATGAGTATTTGTGGTGATAATGTCGAAAAAGTAAAGCTTGCGTATCTATTGCAATTTACCTTCGCCGGTGCACCCAGCGTTTATTATGGTAGTGAGATTGGGTTACCCGGACCAGAAGGACATAATCGTCGTTGCATGCCCTGGAACGCTGCAGAACAAGATTTAGGTTTACGATCATTTATTCAGCAATTGATTGCATTGAGAAAACAACACCCGGTGATGGGTGCGGTTGATCTACAATGGTTGGTCGTTGATTATACCCAACAAGCGTTTATTTTCCAGAAGGAGATGGGTGATTCTCAATTGGTCGTAATGGTCAACACCAATCAAAAGCCAGTTGAAATTAAGTTGCCAGAATTCTTGATCGGAAAAAAGATGGTAAATGGCCTAACCGGTGAAAATACAACTCTAAGCCCAGTGATTGAACTGGAAGCTTTTGGTTTTCGCCTTTTCTTTTGAAAGAATTAATTCCTTCAACATAAAAATCCCCTGATAATTTGGGGGATTTATCTTATTCTCAATTCAATGAGCTAATTGTTATAATCAAAATATGTGATTTGGAGTTCAGAAATGTCGATTTTAACTCAATTATCGTCACAACAAAAAGAACGAAGTGAGCAGCGTAATCGCCGGGTTGCAGCAAAAATTATGGAAAATCCGGATCTAATAATTGAAATAACCAACAGCCTGACAAGTAAGGATAATTTCTTATTAG
>DAOUGX010000357.1:0-2049 GCA_034428855.1 Anaerolineaceae bacterium
GCGCTTCAAAAGGAAGCTCGTATTATCCAGAACAAAAATGATCAGATCGAAAAAGAAATTGCTGAACGTAAATGGGTGGAGGAAGCACTTCGCCAAAGCGAGGATAAATACCGGCGTGCACTTAACCTGGATGTCACCACATCTGTCAATACCCTGCGTTATTTTTATGACCTCGCAGAGCAGGAAATTCTGCGGGTCAACCGATATCCCCACCCGCTCTGCATTCTTCTGGTCGATATCGACCAATTCAGTCTGGTGAACCAACGCTTTGGGTATGTAGCCGGCGATCAGATTTTGGGATGGGTGGCTCGCCGACTAAAAGACCTCCTGCGCGTGGTGGATGTGATTGGGCGTTATGGGGGAGATGCATTCATCCTGTTATTACCAGAAACAGGCCTTGAGAACGCCAAAATTGTGGTTCAACGTATCAACAAACACTTTGCCGAAGCAGATTTTGAGGTCGATGGACAGAAACTTACCCTGACCTTCCATGCCGGTCTGGCAGAATATGAACAAAATCTGCCAGTGGATGCATTTATTCAGCGGGTAGATCAGGCTCTAACCGTTGCCAAACGTGCTGATCCCGGGACTATTGTGAGTTGGGAACCTTCGCTCCGCGTGGAGTAAACCTGCCAGAGATCAAAATCATCAGACCCGGAAATCACCCCGCCTATTTTTGCTGGTTTCAGGTAGAATGGAGATTAGAGGATGGTAGCGTGGTATGAAGCAGGCACAAATTGAGTCGTTAGAGCGAAAAATCAACCAAACCCAGGATCAATTAGAAAAAGTAAAGCTATTGAATGAACTGGCTTTGGTTCTGGAAGATAGTAACCTCTCATACGCAGTTCGATTAGTGGATGAAGCGGTCAACTTATCCCAAAGCCTGGATGAAGAAGATCCATTGGTTGCCAGTATCGTGGCGAATAGTCTCTTCACGCGTGGCCTTCTCAATCTGGAAACCACCAATTATGAATTAGCAATTTCCAGTATCTATCAGGCATTACCCCTCATCACTCAATTGAAAGATGATTTATTGAATGGACGGGCTTTTGAGGTGTTAGCCAAAGCAAATTTTGCGCTGGGGAATGCGCCGGAAGGATTCGAATTTTCCTGGCAGGCGCTGGGTTATTATGAAAATCTGGAAAATCGACGCTGGCAAGCCGGGTTATACAACCTGGTAGGCAGGCAATATCTGGAAATGGGACAAACGGAATGGGCAGAACGCTATTTCCAGCAGGCATTTGACCAGATGGAAGGAATACCGATCAATAAAACTCACGCTGAGATCCATCTGAATTGGTGTCTCTTAGACACCCGTATTGGAAATTTCGAAAGGGCTCAACACCATGTGCATGAAGCGATCAACATCTTTCGGAGCTTCAATGCCATGGATAAATTAACCAAATCGCTTGTGATCCATGCGCGGGTACATGAAGCACTAAAAGATTATGATCGAGCCATCGAGCATCTGGATATGGCACTCCAAATATGTGAAGAAAACAATTTCCTGTATCGCAAAGTACGGGTTTTACTGGCGATTGGACAAATTCATCTGGAAAAAATGGAACATGAACCAGCGTTCAAATATCTGGAAGAGGCTTTGAAATTATCCGAACAACTTAATATGCGCCGGGAAGGCTTGCGCATACACCGATCTCTGGCGCGTGGATATAAACAAACAGGTAGTTTTGATAAGTCTCTGGAACATTTCGAAGACTTTTACCGCTATGAACGTCAGATCGAAAAAGAACAGGATGTTCAGCGTATCCGCAGCCTGGAAATTATGCATCAGGTGGAACAAACGCGTCAACGCACCAAATTATTCAGTGAACAAAGCCGCACTTTACGGGAACAACTCAACCAGATGCGGCAATCGAATGCGACCATTTCACCCATGACGATCACCGATCCGCTTACAGGATTACTCAATCGTAAACATTTTCTCACCATCCTGGACAATGATCACCTGAATATTGAGCACTACGGAAAAGTGGTCTCCATGATTAATTTGGATGTTGATCAGTTTAAACGGGTTAACCTGGAAATGGG
>DAOUGX010000358.1:0-1970 GCA_034428855.1 Anaerolineaceae bacterium
CCGGTTGAAAGACATCCACCTGGAAGTTTTTGGCGGTGAAATCGTTGGAATTGCAGGTGTGGCCGGAAATGGTCAGCGGGAACTGGCTGAAGTTGTCACCGGTGTTATTCCATCCAGCAGCGGTAAAAAGACATATCTGGGCGAAGAAATCACTTCCAAAACCAATGAGGATTTGCTCAGCTCCGGCTTCTCTTATATCCCGGAAGATCGCCTCAGCGATGGTTTCCTGCCCAAAGCGACTGTTGCCCAAAACTTAATTCTCGGTCAACATCGCATTAAACCTTATAGTGATGGCAGATTCATCAATTGGAAGACTGTGTTCTCTGAAACCGCCAAAAATATCAAAGAATACAACATCAAAACCAATGGGCCAGCGGATATCGGTGGTAATCTCTCCGGTGGAAATATTCAGCGTGTCATGATCGCCCGTGCTTTTTCCATGGACTCCCGTATGATGGTAGCCCATAATCCCACCCGTGGTCTGGATATTCCATCCATGGATTTTGTTTACCAGAAAATGCTCACGCGAAGAGAAAATCAAAAAGCAACTTTACTGATTTCAGAAGATTTGGATGAATTGATGCGCATCAGTGATCGTATTGCTGTGGTGTATCGTGGACAGATTTTAGGGGTCCTCTCCCGGGAGAATTTTGACAAATACGCCATTGGCCGTTTGATGAGCGGTATCACATCCGAAAATCAACCAGCAGAGGAGAAAGCATAATCATGACCATCACGAAAAAAGCCTTACCTTATATACTGGCCGTGATAGCTTCCTTTATTGCGGCTGGAATCTTCATTGCTTTGATGGGTTTTGATGTATTCAAGGCCTATCAAACCATCCTGTTTACCTCTTTCAGAACACCGAATGGTTTCATTCAGACTCTACTGAAATGGATCCCATTAACCCTGTTAGCATTGGCTTTCACCATTCCACTCACCGCAGGAAAATTCAACATTGGTGGTGAAGGACAAATGATGGCGGGTGGTATTGGTGCAGCTGCCATGGGTATCATGTTTGCAGATTTGCCAGCGATCATTTTAATCCCACTGGTAATCCTTGGTGGTGTTGTCGCAGGCGCACTCTGGGGACTCGTCCCGGCCTGGTTACTGTACAAATTCAATATCAACGAAATTCTGACGACCGTCCTGTTCAATTTCATTGCCTTCTTCCTGATCGATTATGTTTGTACTGGTCCATGGCGTGATCCATCAGCAGGGCACCCAACCACGGTTGCAATCGGCAAAGGTGGTTGGCTACCGTTGCTGGTTGATAATCCGCCTTTACATTCCGGTATCATTCTGGCGGTTCTGGTGGCAATTGGCGTTTATATCTATACCTCACGCACCACTGGGGGCTATGAACTAGTAGCAACCGGTGCCAACCCGCGTGCAGCCGGTGTATTTGGTATCAAGACCCGTAATATGTTTGTGCTCTCATTAGTCTTGGGTGGAGCAGTTGCTGGTTTAGCGGGTGCTTTCGAAGTGGCAGGTAATCAACATCGCCTGATCGAAGGTATGCAATCAAACTTTTTACAGCTTGGATTAATTATTGGTCTGATCTCTAAAGGCAATAACGGCGCGGTTCCATTCGTCGCATTCCTGATCGCAGTTCTGGAAGTAGGTGCCAGTGCCATGCAACGCACCATGATGATCCCCGTGGAAATGGTCTTCATTGTGGAAGCGCTCATTCTTTTATTCGTCCTCTTATCGGACGTTGTCAGGAGGAAATAAGCAATGGAAAACACTATTATTGATTTCTTAAGGTTGGTTCTCCTGTCAATGGTTCCCTTCGTTCTGGCAGGACAAGGAACGATGCTGGGAGGTCGCACCGGTGTATTCAACGTCTCTCAGGAAGGCATCATGCTGGTGGGAGCATCCGTTGGATTCCTGGTTAGTTACTATTCCGGAAGTATATTTTTGGGTATCGTGGTTGCAATGTTGGCAGGCGCTCTGTTTGGGTTGGCATT
>DAOUGX010000359.1:0-5360 GCA_034428855.1 Anaerolineaceae bacterium
ATTTTCTGAGCTACCATTATTTTTTCTCCTAATGCCAATGAAGATTTTCTTCTTTTAATTCAGGAATTCTTCCCTGTGCTAATTCTGATAACACATGGAAAATTACATCTGCACTGGGTGGACAACCAGGCACATGAATATCCACCGGAACTACCTCGGAAACGGCTCTGACCCGGGTTGGAACTGCCAGTTCCGGATCTGATGGTATAAATCCATCCACTGTGCTTTCTGTTTCCACATACGCACGCTTAAGTGATTCTTCAATGGTAAAGAAATTCCGCATCGCAGGTACTCCACCAAAAACTGCGCAATCTCCTAAAGCTACTAATATTTTGCAGCGAGAACGCATTAATTTCGCTTGATGTTCATTTGCTGTGTTATTTATACCGCCTTCCAATACACCGACTACCACGCCAGTTTCATCAGCTTCTTTGAGATCAGTAATGGGTGATGCGCGTAAGTCGATCAACTCTAAGACCTGAAGAATCCTTTCATCAATATCAAGCAAAGACATGTGACATCCTGCACAGCCTGCCATCCAATCAGTCGCTACTTTAGGTTTACTCATAATTCCTCTTTTCTACCAATAGTTAATTATCCGATTTCTACAGCTGAAGCTTCCAACTTTACGGCTTTTTCCCATACTGGATTCACAATCATTTTCAATCGATCCGCAATCGCCAGTATTACTTCTTTATTGGATTTAACATCAACAGGAGCTTCTAATGATTTATTTGATAATTGTACCTGACCATCACATGACACATAATAACCTTTTTGTTCTAACCAGGTCGAAACAGGCAATACAACATCAGCTTTCGCAGTTAAAGCCGAATGATAACTGGCTTGAACAACCATAAAGGGAACATTTTCTAATTTCTTTATGATTAATTGTGAGGGTTCTTCATCCCCTAATGCAACAAATGCCACCTGGTGTCCATTTAATTCAAAGTTTTTATTTAATCGCAGTTGTTCTGCAACCAGACTGTTTGCTTTACCTTTGGGGCTGATCAATTTAGCATTCAATTTTTCTGCCAATTGAATGAGTGCACGGATGGTTTCCTTTTTCACCTTGGCGTCGAAATCTGTACCATATACAAATACTAAATTCTCGGATTCTTTTAGTATCTTTGCCATTTCAGAAATTTCAGTAGATGTCAAACCTGATTTCTCTGAAAAGGTTGAGTAATCCAAACCAGAGATTGCAGCATCTAATGCCTTAATAAAATCTAGATCCTTTGATCGATTAATAATTGTGGAGTGGGTCGTGAAAGCATCCATACCACTGGCTTCATTACTGACCGGAATAACTTTCACACCTTTAGGAATCAATCTTTTTATAAAGAAACCAGCAACTTGATGGTCTTTGGTGAGATCCAGACCAATGGTCATGATTGTGTCCGCTTTGTGAATTTCGGACAATTTTGATTCAAATGCACCTTTCTCCTCAGCCAATTCCGATAACACGCTGGTGTATCTACCTTCTTCAGTACTGGTGACCATGTTGCTGTCAAATTTTTCAGTAAAAATTTGTTTGAAGTAATATAAAACATCAGCAGGTAATCTCGTTGAGGCAATTGCAGCAACTCCATCACCTTTTTTGTCTACAAGAGGTTTTATTTTGTCGAGAACATGGGTGAGTGCTTCATCCCATGTGGCAGCTTTCAAAGTGCCGTCTTTACGAATCAATGGTGTGACAACGCGGTTTCGTTTATCATCCATCGGTATAAAACGTCCGGCATCACATAAGACTCCACCACTAATTTCAGCATCCCAATCACCATTAATTTTGATCAGATTGTTGTCGCGATGTAATACTTCGATACCACACCCAATGGAACATGCCAAACATATTGACTTTGTTTTGTTCACATCTTTTTCCTGACCACGGTATGCACTCCAACGATCAATTAGAGCTCCAGTCGGGCAGATTTGAACACAAACACCGCAGGAAATACAGGAACTTGAGCCTAATGGCACTCCTAAATCAGCTACGAGAATTGTATTTGCACCCCGTTCTTCCATTCCTAAGGTGAAATTTCCAACCAATTCTGCACAGGCTCGCACACATCGACGGCAAAGTATGCAACGATTGTGTTCCAGGACAAAATAAGGATGTGAAGCATCCACAGGATATGGTTGCCAATTCGGTTGAATTGGCCAGTGTGTCATGCCTTCTCCATAAGCAGCGTTCTGTAATTCACAGTCACTTCCACTTACCTGGCAATAAGGACAAAAGTGGTTCCGCTCACTGAAAATCATGGATAAAACAAACTTACGGGCATTTTTTACTTTTTCAGTTTGGGTTTTAATGACCATTTTATTGGAAACTGGTAATGTACAAGCCGGTTGCAAAGTTCTTGCACCCTCGATTTCTACCAGACATAAACGACAGCCTCCATATGGCTCCAGTGCAGGATGGTCACATAATGTTGGTATTTCTATTCCAGCCATGGTTGCTGCTTTTAAAACGGTTGTTCCTTCCGGTACTTCTATCTCTTTTTCATCGATTTTGAGTTGATACATAGTGTTACTCCTTCGTTCAAATTGAAAAATCAATACTTATAATCTTTTGCCACTCATCGGACAGACGCCGGATGGACAAACTTTTAATCTAACATGAGCTTCAACTTCAGCTCGGAAATGATTCAAGATATCTTTGACCGGTGTACCTGCTGTCTGACCCAAGCCACAATTAGACATTTCGGTCATATTCTTACTAATCAAAGCCAGATCATCCAGATCTTGCATGGTTCCAGTCCCTTGTGAGATATTTTCTAAAATTTGATAAGCTCTTTCATTTCCAATACGGCAAGGATTACATTTACTGCAACTTTCTTTTCTGAAGAAATTTTGCAGGACTTTTGCCAGATCCACCACACAAGTATTTTCGTCGCAAATCAAAAGTGCTCCAGATCCCAAAGAAACACCTGCATTTTGGAATGAATCAAAATCCATCGGTGTGTCCTGAAGACTGGATGGAATGATTGAACCGCTTGAACCTCCAGTTTGAGCAACTTTGAAAGTAGCATTATGTTTCATACCTTTGGCGTAAATTGTTATTACTTCTCTCAGGGTAATTCCCATTGGTACTTCAATCAATCCGGTTACATTGACATTTCCTAAAATAGTGTAAACCTTTGTTCCCGGGCTGGAGGGATTTCCAAAACTTCTATACCACTTTGCCCCATTACGTATAATCGCAGGGACATTGGCTAAAGTTTCAACATTATTGACCAGGGTTGGTTTTCCCCATAAGCCTGCTGTGGTTGGATAGGGGGGGCGTGGACGTGGCTCTCCACGTTTACCTTCAATTGATTCAATTAATGCTGTTTCTTCACCACAAATATAAGCTCCAGCTCCGGAATGAATATGGAGGTTGAAATTAAAGTTGGTGCCAAAAATATTATTTCCAAGCATTCCATATTCCTGGGCTTGTGAAATTGCCTTTCGCAGGCGTTCCTGCGCCAGGACATACTCACCACGTATATAAATAAAGCCTTCATCAGCACCGACTGAATAAGCCGCGATTGCCATTGCTTCGATGATACTGTGGGGGTCACCTTCTAATATGAGGCGATCCTTAAATGTACCAGGCTCTGATTCATCAGCGTTACAAATAACATATTTCTTCTTTCCAGGTACTCCAGCAACAAAACCCCATTTCAATCCTGTTGGGAAACCAGCACCACCACGTCCTCTCAAGCCAGAAGCTTTAATTTCATCCATTACTTCTTTTGGGCTCATGCCTGTGAGAATTTTTCCCAGAGCCTGGTAACCTTCATGAATAATATAATCCTCAATATTTTCCGGATCGATTATTCCGGCTCGTTGCAATACAATTCTTTGCTCTGCCGGTAAGGTTCCTTTTCTTGCATTTACCCAGGCGATTTTTCCAGTTAATTCTTTTGCAGATGCCTGTAATTCAATCGCAATTCTACCTTTGTAAAGATGTTCCTCAACCAGGTAATGAACATCCTCCGGTTTTACTGGGCCATAAATGGTTGCTTCGGGATAAATAATTACGAGAGGTAAAGCATCATGACGGCCTACATCACCGACCTTCGACAATGAAATCTCATCACTTAATCCAAATGATTTAATTTCATTTTGAAGGTTGGAAAAAACTTGATCAGAACCTCGTTCCAGACTGGTTGGATCACTGGAGACTAAAACCATTGATCTGATTGATTTCATTGTGCCTCCCCATCGTTATAGCGCGCCAGGATATCTTTAATTTGACTGGGTGTGACATTCCCATATGCATCATCATCAATTACGATGACAGGTCCCACACCACATAAACCTAAACAACTGGTTGTGATCAGAGACCATTTTCCATCTGGTGTGGTATCACCATCCTCAATATTCAAAATTTCCTTCAATGTCTGCCAAACTTCTCGTCCACCAACTACATGACATGGCGCACTTTCACAGAATTGAATCACATGTTTTCCGCGTGGTTTAGTCGAAAGCATATGATAAAAGCTTGCTACCGAAAACAATTGAGATCTTGGCGATTTAAGCCGGTTACTAATTTCTTCTAATGCGTTGGATGGAAGATAACCAAGTTTTCGATTAACATGATTCAGGATTGGAATCAGTTCTTCTCGACCATCTCCATAATGTTCGATCGCTGAATCGACTGCTTCGATTATGAGGCGATCTTTTCCATTTTTACTAGTCATTTATTACTCCTTGGATTGGGATGTAAACTCGTTGCAAACGAGAACCTTTATTTTTGATTTTTTCTAGACTATTTCAATGGCGTTAAAGTTACATACCTGAGCGCAAATACCACAGCGGATACATGTATCGGGGTCGATTACGTGAGGTTGTCTGCGTTCACCAGTTATAGCGTTGACCGGACAATTACGAGCACAGACAGTACAACCGGTACAGGCAGTCTCAATGATTTGATATCGAATTAGCGCTTTACAAACTTTGGAAGGGCATCTTTTTTCAAAAATGTGTGCTTCGTATTCATCTCTAAAATGTTTTAATGTGCTTTCGACCGGATTGGGTGCTCCTTGACCTAAACCACACAATGAATCTTGTTTAATTTCTTTGCAAAGCATTTCCAATTGATCAATATCACCTGGTTTACCGTGTCCTTCGCAAATTCGATTTAGAATATCCAGAATACGACGTGTACCTACACGGCATGGTGTGCATTTACCACAACTTTCATCCTGGGTGAATTCCATAAAGAATCTGGCGATATCGACCATACAAGTCTCGTCATCCATGACAATCATGCCACCAGAACCCATCATCGATCCGGCTTGTACAAGTGATTCGTAGTCAACTGGCAAATCTAAATACTCTTTGGGTAAACATCCACCCATGGGTCCACCGGT
>DAOUGX010000360.1:0-2739 GCA_034428855.1 Anaerolineaceae bacterium
ATATCCTCGGGATCTGCGAATCAAGTAGGGTTTTTCATTAATTATTCTCGACACTGAATCATCAAGTCGCATGTGAATTTCCCGATTATGGATCAGAAAACCATCTGCTATTTGTCCTAATCGGGAAAAAGCCTGCTGATCCTCAAAAGCAATCGGTCCATCACTCACATTTCCACTGGTCATGAACCACACTGCCGGTATATCTGTTCCAGGTTCCAGCAACAGATAATGAAGCGGCGTGTAAGGAAGCATAAATCCAAAATAATTCTGGTTTGGTGCAATCAAAGGTGAAAGATCGCATGAAGATTTTGTTTTTAATAAAACAATGGGTCTCTCTTTTGAATGTAATAAACGACTTTCTTCCTGGCTTATGTGGCAATAATTTTGAATGATCACTTCTGAAAACGCCATGAGCGCAAAAGGTTTATCGCTTCGTTTTTTACGTGTTCTCAATTTATCCACTGTAGTGTAATTGGTTGCATCACACGCCAGATGGTATCCTCCCAAACCTTTAATAGCTAAGATTTTTCCTTCCTTTATCATTTCCTGTGCTTTGTGGATAGCTTCATCTCCGATCGCTTTAACCTGATCTTTTATGATCAAACTCACCTGTGGTCCACAATCCTGACATGCAACCGGTTGAGCATGATATCTTCGATCGAATGGGTTCTTATATTCAGCACGGCAAAAGTCACACATTTTAAAAGGTGACATTGTTGTAAAAGGACGATCGTAAGGTATATCTTTTATGATTGTAAAACGAGGGCCACAATTCGTACAATTAATGAATGGATAGCGGAATCTATGATCCTGTGGTGAAAATAATTCATTTAGACAATCAGCACAAATACTGTAATCAGGTGAAATCGGGAGAAATTCACCATCCTGTGTGATTGACTCAACAATAGAAAAATCTTCGTAATGCTTATTAGAGATCTCCATGCTCGTAAAGTTATCAATACGACTGAGAGGCGGGGGAAAGTTCTTGATTTCTTCCAAAAAACGTTCGACTCCAGCCGGTTCGCCGAAAATTTCTATTTCAACCCCTTTGGATGAATTTCGAACCCAACCTGTGAGTCCATTTATTTTTGCAACAGAATAAACAAACGGACGAAAACCTACCCCCTGCACTATCCCTTTAATATTTATCTTTAATCCAATTTTTTCAAACATTGACTCGTTTTTTAAATTCATTCACTTGATTTATTAGCCAATCAATCCAATCATTCAATCCCTCTTCGGTTTTACATGAAACTTTAAAAGTCGTTAACCCTGGATTTAAAATCTCCACACCTTGTTTAAAATATTCCATACGAAAATCAATATAAGGCAATAAATCAATTTTGTTGATTAACAAAACATCAATACCACGGTAAATATTGGTGTATTTATAAGGTTTGTCATCACCTTCCGGGATACTGGAAATGACAACATTGGCATGGGTACCAATCTTGAATGCAGCGGGACAAATCAAATTGCCGACATTTTCAACAATGATCAGGTCTAAATCCTTTATATCCATGTGTTTAAGAGCTTGATCAATCATCACTGCATCAAGATGACATTGACCGCCGGTATTGATCTGTACTGCAGGCATTCCTAATGCGGTTACTTTATCAGCATCGATGGTAACTGGAGCGGTGTCACCTTCAATCACTCCAATTTTCATCCTTCCAGCCAACTTTTCGATTGTTCTTAATATTACACTGGTTTTTCCCGCGCCAGGTGATGCCATTATATTGATGGAAAAAACGCCAGCTTGTGTTAAAAAAGTCTGGGTTTGGAATGCTAACTGATCATTCGCATCAAAAATTCTTTCCACCACCTGAACTTTTTCTGGTGTCATATATTTACCTCTCTATTTCTATGCTTTCAAGCCAGAATTCTTCTCCAGAATTGACTTTGAGTTGATAAGATCCACAATTCGGGCAGGGGATTAATTCCCCTGGAATTTCAAAATTATGATGACATGCTAGACAAACCATTGTTGCAGGGATTCTTTTGAAGTGGATGTTCGAATCTTCGCATATGGTTCCTTTTGAAATCATATCCCAATAAAAGACAATGCTATCATCAACAATGCTGGATAAATTTCCAATAACAAGAAAAATATCAGTGACTTTTTTAGCGTCAGCCTGTATTGCATGTTTTTCAGCTATTTGTAAAATGCTTTCGGTTACTGCTAATTCATGCATCTCATTATTATAAACGGATTAATGCATACAAATGATATCAAGTTTTTTTTCTATTTTTTCATGAAAAGATCGATTAATTTAATTCTCATATCCAGCATGCGCGTAGCTATCACATTGGAAACTCTTCGCATGATTACATATCCGAGTTCTTTATCTTTTTCACATAATTCAATTAACGCTGACCCATTAATATAAATTAAATTACTATTTTTCAGAGCTATAATGGTAGTGATACGATGACGGGCAACGGGTGTCATACTATCCCAACCGATTAAATCTAAGGGTTCAGCATTATAGAGACGTACCTGACCATGACCAGGTACGAAAATCTCAATTCCTAATTGACCTTCAGAAACGATGAATAGCAGATTATCATTATCACCTTCTTTGAAGAGAATTTCACCCTCTTCTAAAAATCGAAAGCCAGATATCATCTCCAGTTTCGTTATTTGATCCTGGGATAGATCCATTAACCATGGGATATTTTTTAAAATTGGGCGGATATCTGCTTTGTCGATCATATGATTACCTGTATGTTGAAAAG
>DAOUGX010000361.1:0-2342 GCA_034428855.1 Anaerolineaceae bacterium
ATGGTTCAATCTTCGCTTCGCTTTCGTAATCATGGTCAAGTAATGGGATTTTCATGGTAAACCTCCATAATATCTTTTAAATGGATTAGGCCATTTCCTGTTTGTTTTGGATAGTCTGAATTAATAATAGTATATGTTGAACTTTCTATTGGATAGTTTCTATGATTGATAAAATTGACTCCATGTCCCAATCCTTAGAAAGCGCAGAATAGACAAAAAGTGCCGGTCCGCGTTTGCCTTCAAAGGCAATCAGGACTTGATGGTATTCTTCACCGTCTGAGTTAGTTCCTTTTGAGTGGACCATGGTTGAATCCTGACCACGAATGGTTATCGGTAAATTAGCAATTACCTCCTGGTCAGACTTTTTGTCGCTTGCACCAGGAACCAATGAATCAATAATATCCTGTAAATTTTCACCATCTTCCGGTTTGGTTGATTGAACAATATAAAGATGTCTGTTTTCCTGATCTGGTTGATAGGAAATGAAATTATATCCTTTGAAATTTGCAGTTAATTCTGGTTTAAACCCGACGGGTAAAGGAAAATCAACTATCTGCTCAGCAACTTCCAGGACATCCTCGGAATTGCTATTGAGTAGGGGATTGCCATTACAGCCACTTAAGATCAAAACCAATAACACAATTGACAATAATTTGAGTTTCATTTTTCTCCTTTTTAGGCCTTTTTTAGATTCATAACCATACTTCTGGTTTGGCTTAATGTCTTTTCACTCTTTCCTTCAATATTTACCACAGCAGGAATAAATAGTCCCAATATCGCCATTAAAATGCACAATAGACCTCCCAGCATATACCAACTTTGAATACCAAAACGATCTGAAATGGGTCCGGCGACCATTAATCCAACAGGAACCATCGCCGTTCCAACACTGCTTATCAGTGCAAAAACTCGTGCTTGCATATCTGGTCTGACGCTCGATTGGATGATAGCATTGAAAGGTCCCATGATCATCGAAATTGTCGCACCAGCAAGGAAAGCACCAATAATCGCCATATCAATAGCATTTGCAGGCGCTATTGCAACAATCACTATTCCTATACCCAGACCTAGCAGTCCTGCCATTGATGTATAGATTTTTCTTTTTGACCCTCCCCAGATTCCAAGTAATGCTCCTCCAGAAAAAACTCCGATACCCATAGCAGACTGAACCCAACTGAGGTGAAGAGCACTTCCGCCAAAGAAATCTTTTACCAATAAGGGTAGTAAGGAGAAAGCGGGGAAAATGGTGAAATTTACAAGGATTGTCATCAAACCAATGATGATTAGTCCGGGCCAGGATAGAACGTAACGCAAACCAGCTTTAAGATCTTGCCAGACAGTTACATTTTTATTGTCCAGTGTTGTTTCACTTAAAAATTTTTCAGGTTGAGGAATTTGAATAAAAAACAAAGGCAATATCGCCAATAAAGCTGTAGCTACATCAATTAACAAAATAGATTGAAGGGTTAAAAATTCCAGGAGTAACGCACCTAATGGGGCAGAGACGATGTTCAAACCACCATTTAACATCTGATTGATCCCTTGAATTCGGGTTAGATTTTCCACCGGAACCATTAATGATGTGGATGCATTCATCGCATTCGAGTGAAAGCTTCCAGCCAATGCACGTATGAACATCACAGCATAGATTTGCCAGATTGATACGATGTCTACTGCAAACAGTACAGCCAGGCTAATTGTTGCAACACTGATCAGGCTGTCAGAAAAAATCATGACCTTGCGTCGATTCCAGCGATCGACGAGTGTTCCAATAAACGGACCAAGAATCACATTCGGTAACAAACTCACCAGGGTTGCGGTGGCCAGAATAGTTGCTGACTCGGTTTTGATGGTTAAGTACCAAATCAATGAAAATTGCACCAACTGACTACCCAAAATGGAAAGAGCTTGACCTCCCCAGATTGTGAAGAAACGGGATTTCCAGTTCACCCTATCCTTATTTGTGAATTGTCCTGCCATTTTATCTCCTTCTAACAATAAAAATTACCAATAATACCTATAGTCTATCCTGAACTACTTTATATGTATCCTGGCTGAAGTTGGGTATTATGATCAGTAATTTGGCTAGTTTTAACCCTCACCACTGGTCAGGTGAATGAACTTTGAACATCTGGAAAAGGTTGGACATGCTCCGTCAAATCCAGTAAACCCACGTCATTTAAAAATTCTTGCAGAAAATTCAACTGCCACAACAATGGATATTCTGGATCGAAATCCTCGCGCCGAACCGTATTCTCCCGCTGAAATCCAGGCAATATTGAGTGTTACTTCCATATCAGAATCGAAAACCACATGAACCCATTTGGATTAATTGTTGGTTT
>DAOUGX010000362.1:0-2947 GCA_034428855.1 Anaerolineaceae bacterium
AAAACCGGCGCCTGATACGCCGGTTTTTTTGGGGATGGAGAGCGTCCCTATTCTTGAAGATACAATTCGCTACTGATTGAGTATAAACTATCCTCCGGATTAGAAATATTGATCGTTGAACTACCTGTAAAAACCACCTGGTGGCCGATAAGTTGGGTAGGAAATTTAATCCCTGCACAAATATTAGGAATCTCTTTAATTTGGGGGCAAGTACCACTCTGGTTATTGGAATTCCCACTAATTTGCAAGTTTCTTTGGGGAGCATACACCAGCCCATTGTAATGAGAATCATTGGTGCCATTCCAGGTTATATCACCATCACCATCAATGTAAAACAAGAGTCCAAAATATGGGTTGCCAGGGTCAGTTGGAGCAACAAATTTTAGATTTGATGATCCATTATTCTTTATAGAAGCATTTTCGGATAAATAGAAAGTCACATTTCCACCACTAACGTCTCCTCCGGAAAAATCAAATTGCCCATCAATACAATACAGTCCAGGTTTGAAGATAATATTTCCATTCGGGATCTTAATACCCGACTCGTAATAACCCGGCCAATAAAATGTGTACGTTTTGGAATCAACTTCTCCAGTTGTTGTTTTTCCCTCATCGATGCCTGTACAATCTGGTTTTGGAGGATTTGGAAAATTCGTTGGTAATTGGGTCTGGTTCTTATTTGTATTATTTGTGATAATAGCTTGATCCGGATCTGTTCCAACAATATCACCGACAATATTAAATTTGACTGACAAACTGCTGCTACTTTGATTCTTTGCATATAAGCAGGAATTGGAAAAGGCACCACCATTTACAACTGTGATATTCAACCCATTCGAATTTAGTAATAGTCCACCAATATTCTTGTTCTGATTGCCGTTTGAGTTACAGGTTGTACTCAAAGCGATGATGGCATCACCATTCATGGCTTTTCCTTCCTGTTTGATGGTGACGACCGCTTCATTGGTGGTTTGCAATGGACCGGGATAAATCAGATGGGCAAAAGCCGTGGAGACCTGCGAGGTTACCCGCACAATCACATTGATGATCTTCGGATCGGCGTCATCGTTACATTCAACAATAATACCCTGGGTATTGTCGATGCCATAATCTTCCTTCAGGGTATCATTCAGTTTATAACCCAGGTAAGGAAGACTACTGACATTATTGGCAGTGGCTCTGGATCTGGCTGCATTGACAACCATAGCCACCAGATTATCAGAATCAGTGAAGGAATCTGTACTGGTTTTAAAAGTAGATAAAGTTGGGCATGCTAATTCATCCTCCATTAAAGCAGAATTCAGCAAAGCACCTCCCCCAGCGAAACCGGAAGCATCCGCTGCATTCTGTGCAAACCGGCGTTCTGTATAAATCATGCCACCATCCACTGCCAGGGCAGCCACCACCATTACAACCACCATGGAAACCGCCAGTAAGATGATGATCTGACCTTTTTCCTTTTCCTTTCGCTGAATTTCTTTCATAGTAAAAATGCTCCTATTCTGAGTGTTTGTCTATGGAACACTGATGACAACGTCTTCAATGCTAGTGCTCAAATTAATGGTTTGACTCCCTAAAAATGTTCCTAACAAAGGCATGGTGACCGGAAAACCTGCATCAGTAATGGTAATCTCGATTACATTGTTAACGGACACCTCATTACTCCCGGATGTGTCAGTACTGCCTGCACAGGCATCTGGTGAAGTTACTGACCAATTGCATTCATAGGTGCCTGAGGATTTGAAAATTCTATATTCGACTTCAATTCGACTGGGGTCGACCCCATCTCCGGTAATCCCGTCGGTAGCCCGGGCAAAAATTTGCTGGTTGTTGTTTGGAAAAACAGAGGCATAGCTGGCTGCTTCCTGAGCAGCATCACGTAATGTGATGTAGTAGAAAGCCAACCTGCCGAGATCCACCACCCCGGCCAGTAAAACCAGCAGCACCACGATGGAGACTGCCAGTTCGACCATGCTTTGCCCTTGTTCATTTTTCGAAATTTTTTGTGTGTTTTTCATTTTTATTAATTTCATGGATAATTAAGTGTTTTTGAACATGTTCCATCAGGTTTACTGAAATTAATAATAAAAGAAAGTCCCAGTTCATCGATTTTGTCCGAAAATCTGAACATAACGGGTAAGGCGGTTTCAGTTTTTCCAATCAGACTACTACTTTGATTCGGATAAATCTTCCCTGTAGGAGGTTCATAATTAATCGAAATTTGGTTACTGCTCCGGATAAACAAACCATTTAGTTTCCGATCATAAGTTTGACTTTTATTTTTCACATAGAACCTGGTCCATTGAATTTGATCAAAATAGTTAATTTTATAATCCACACCTGTATTATTTTTTAGATTGAATGTAATGGTTTGTTGACCGGTATTTACACTCGGGGTTCCCGAAAATACAATATTCCCGGTAGGACAAACAATCACTTCAGTGGGGGTTTTCGTCGGTTCTTCCGTTGGAGTTTTGGTGGGTTCTTCAGTGGGAACTTCAGTTGGCGCTTCGGTCGGAGCTTCCGTCGGTGCTTCTGTGGGAGCTTGCGTTGGCACAGGAGTCGATTCATCATCAGGGTCTTCTGTTACGATCACAGACCCCAGTTTGAGGACTCCCAGCAAGATCGTGCGGCCATTCGAGGCATTGATCGTCATATCCGGCACAATATCCAGCATCGAATCAAAATCCGTGCTGATCTCCACCACAATCCGGTCTCCCAGTTTTGGTTTATATCTCTTTGAATTCTCTACCGCCGGGTCACAATCCGCCACCCAGGTTCCGGGCTCGGATTCGTAATAAATACTGATATCATTACTCTGCACAACCCCAAAGTTTCCCATCCTCACAGCTGTTTCAGCGATCATTTCACAATTTTGATAATTCGGTAATGATACATCCCCAACCGAGGAACCGTAGCGGGTGGCTTCGCGCGTGGCAGTGAAAAT
>DAOUGX010000363.1:0-2053 GCA_034428855.1 Anaerolineaceae bacterium
AATCATATGAGTGAAGAAAAAAAAGACAAAATCGGTTACCTGCCGGAAGAAAGAGGGCTTTATCAGGATATAAATCTTGAGGAATGTTTAGTGTATTTAGCGACATTAAAGGGTTTGTCCACCTCTGAAAGTCAAAAAAGGATTAACGAAAATCTAGTGAAATTCAATCTGGAGGAACACAAGAAAAAAAAGGTCAAAGAGTTGAGCAAAGGAATGCAACAAAAAGCTCAATTAATAACGACTTTGGTCCACGACCCTGATTTAATAATCATCGATGAACCCTTTTCAGCATTAGATCCGGTAAACACACAGATGGTCAAAGATTTGCTGCGAGAACAACGAGATTTAGGCAAAACCATTGTAATGTGTACACATCAAATGCACCAGGTGGAAGAACTTTGTGACCGACTGGTATTGATTAACAAAGGAAAGTCTGTTCTTTATGGAGATTTGAGTGAGGTTCAAAAGAAATATTCTGGTCATGCAATCAATATTCGCACCATTGATACAATCCCATCTGAATTAAAAGGTATAAAAAAAATCAAAAAAATTGAGAACCATAGCTTATATCAGGTTGAATTGGAACCCGAAGTAGAGATTCAGGATTTTCTTAAATCACTCATTTTGGCGAATATAAAAATTGAGAAGTTTGAAGTAGCTGCTCCTACTCTGGATGAAATATTTATTAAAGTTGTAACTGAATCAGGATTGAATTATGAGTAAGATTTGGTTAGTTATCAAACATGAATATCTCAAACATGTCAAAAAGAAACGGTTTATTTTGGCTTTATTATCATTACCATTTTTTATTCTCTTAATGGTGGCAATTGGTTTTTTGTCTGCATTTTTTCAATTCGATGATACTCCGATTGGATATGTGGATTATTCTACTTTACTAAATGATCCAATCGAATATCAGGCGGAACCTCCTATGTTTCTGCTTAAGCCGATGCAGATTATCCAATTTCAGAATATTGAGCAAGCAAAAGATGCATTGGATCAGGGAGACATACAGGCATATTATGTGCTTGATAAAGATTTTTCTAATACAAAAATCATACAGGTAACTGCCAAGCAAGCTCTCGATTCGAGTGTAAATGGAGAGTTTTTAACTTTTTTGCGAAAAAACATCCTTAAAGAATATCCAGAAGAATTATCAAATCGCATCATGGAAGGCGCGAATTTTGATGTTCGTTCCATCGAAGGTGACCGATCTTCCAGTGATCAAAACATTATGGATTTTATTTTACCTTTTCTGGTAGGGTTCTTATTCATTATGGCCATAAATATCAGTGGAGGGTACTTACTTCAGGCAGTCGTTGAGGAGAAAGAAAACCGTACCATGGAAATAATGGTAACTTCTTTATCTCCCACCCAACTCATGACTGCAAAAGTAATTGGAAATTTGAGCGTAGGATTAACTCAATTAGTCGTCTGGATTTTATTCGGATTGGCTGGTATTGCACTGATCTTCAGAATGTATCCTGACCTACAATTAACTCAAATTGATGCCTCGTATTTGCTCTTGATAATTCTGGTATTTTTACCAGCATTTGTTATGGTGGCTGCTATGATGGCAACCCTGGGTGCCACAACAACAAGTGCTCAGGAAGCACAACAAATTGCTGGGATTTTCTCATTACCAATGGTAATTCCATTCTGGTTCATTCAGGTCCTGATGGAAAAGCCCAACAGTATTCTCTCGATTTTTCTGAGTTTGTTCCCTTTTACTGCACCGATCAGTTTACCCATTCGAGCAGCCTTTTCCAATATTCCCATCTGGCAATCTGTTCTAACCGTATCGCTGTTGATTCTGTTTGCTATCGGTTCTTTATGGATAGCTGGTCGTTCATTCAGAATGGGTATGCTACGATACGGGAAGAAACTTTCACTCAAAGAAATTTTTACTCAAAGGCATTAAGATGAAAAAGACATTACTCGTTCTTAAAAATGAATTATTGACTACAATCAAGAGGAAGTCTTTTATTTTTACTTTACTCCTTCTACCATTGGTCGGATTAGTTGTTACACTGGTTATTGGAAATCGAGACCA
>DAOUGX010000364.1:0-2498 GCA_034428855.1 Anaerolineaceae bacterium
GAACGGTTTTTCGAATACGGTGGGTTCATTCATGTCATTCCAGATACCACTGACACCCTGTTCCACCAGACGGTGCTGCCAATCACCCCACCATTTCCGTACATCTTCCCGGCTGAAATCCGGAAATACCGATTCATCCGGCCAGACAAACCCCGAGCAGATTTTTCCTCGGGCATCTTGCACAAAATACCCATTTTCTATGCCTTCACGGTAGACAGCGTATTGGGGGTCCACTTTGACTCCCGGATCGATGATGGTAACCACCCGAAAGTGTTTGAGTTTCAGGTCCGACAACATGCGTTGTGGGGTGGGGAATCGCTCATCATTCCAGGTAAAAACACGAAAGGCGTCCATATAATCGATATCCAGATGAATGACATCACAGGGGATCTCTTTTTCGCGGAAGGTATTGGCCAACTTGCGAACTTCCTGTTCACTCCCATAACTCCAGCGACTCTGGTGGTATCCCAATGCCCATTTGGGGGGCATCGGCATTCGTCCTAATAATTCGCTGAGATGTTCGATCACATCCAATGGCTGGGGACCATAGGCAATGTACACATCCAGCTCTTCTCCCTGCGATTCAAAGCGTAATTCACCACGTTTGCTCAAATCAAAGCAGCTTTCCCAGGTGCTGTTAACATAAACGCCATAAGAGAAATTCTCACACATCACCAGATAGACCGGCACCGCCATGTACATCGGGTCGACAAAGGCGGTATGCGGTTCAGCCGGGTCGGTTGCCCAATTCTTCATGACCTGCCCCTGCTTCTCCATCCGGCCAGCCCGTTCGCCAAATCCATAGTATTTTTCACCATTCTCGATGCGTTTGGTGAACCAGTAACGATCCTCCTCCCAAACAGGGGAAGAGGCGTCGGTAAAGAAGCTCTTACCATCGGTGGTCAACATTTCCAGCAAAGCAGTGTCCTTGTCAATGCGCACGGTAAAGGCTGAGCTATTCAGAAACAGCGCATGCTGGGTTTGCTGTAAATTAACATCGACACCGTGAAAAGATTCATCTGCCAGGGGCACATCCCAACTATGTTCTTCCTCAAAATCCCCGCCCGGTACCATGCGCACACGCACCAGTTCCGGCTTCAGAAATGTCACGCGCATATGCGGATCACCACAATCGACCCATAATTCGCTGCCTAAAAATCGATATTCCCTAACTGCGCCCAGCATTGCACGTGCTTTAATCATGCTGCCTCCCTACCAAGAATTGATGTGAATTCTCTCTGGCAAAAAGCGATCGACCACGGGCAATGGTTCTGCCGGATAACCGATGGGTACCAGAGAAAAAGGATGAATAGTATCTGGCAATTTTAACAGATTTTTCATTTCACGTATTCGTTCTTCATCAGGGTATACCCCACACCATACCGCTCCCAGTCCCAACGCGTGCGCTGCCAGTTGTATGCTCAAAGTGGCTGCACTGCAATCCAATGCCCAGCGCTTCGGGTCACCCAGAATAGTTTCATCTGCACAAACCACCACCGCGCAACTGGCGTCAGGCGTCATGGCGGCATAGGGATGAGCCTCAGGAACCCTCCGCAACATGTCCCGATCGGTAATCACATAGAATTGCCAGGGTTGGCGATTCATGCCTGAGGGAGCATGCATGGCTGTTTTTAATATCAGTTCGATCGTTTCAAGAGACACCGGGCGATAATCAAAATTCCGGACACTGCGACGGGTTAATAATGCTTCTATGACTTCCATGAGTTACTCCTCTATTGATTCAAGTATTTCTTTGGGGGATCGATCCGAATACACAACTGCAAATAATCCAGACATGTAGCGATCCATCATCCACACATTCGGGTAGACATGGTTGGAGACCAGAGAATAATTCAATTCCTGGCCTTCAAAGTCGATGCTGGTACGAAAACGCACCACGCCATCGGAAAAATCCATTTCAAAATTACCAATACGCATGCCAAAATTTGCCAGGGTGATAAATTCAGCCATTTTCATACGCTGTGCTTCCGGCACATTGACAGGAAAAAAGCTGTAAAAATAAAAAATCGCCTGTGTTTCGTTATACTCTGCCTGGCAGGAAAACCGGCCATGCTCACCCCAATGATTCATCCGTAAAACCAATACATCCCGATCTACGGATTCGACAAAGTACCACTCGTCTTCAGAAAAAAACTGTTTAATTGCAGTAAAAGCAAGGCTCATGGATTCACCTGTTGAACATTGGATGAATCGATTCTAGCATACGGCCAGAATTGAAATGGTGAAAAGAACCTTAAATTATCAAAATCTTCTCTTAAATCTATGTTATTGGGAGTTTTCGGTGGGTAAGTACCCACCGAAAACTCCCGGACTTGAAAGATGATATGCTACCATATCGCCTTAAATATAAAACCGGCGCCTGATACGCCGGTTTTTTTGGGGATGGAGAGCGTCCCTATTCTTGAAGATACAATTCGCTACTGATTGAGTATAAACTATCCTCCGGATTAGAAATATTGATCGTTGAACTACCTGTA
>DAOUGX010000365.1:0-5462 GCA_034428855.1 Anaerolineaceae bacterium
TTACGTCAGGTTTTAAGATTACGCAGGGATAAAGACAATATTCTGACCTTTAAAGGGGCTGCTGAAGTGGGCAAACCTGTCAGCATTCGACAGGAAATAGAAGTGCTGGTGGATGATTTCGATACGACCCGTACCTTGCTGGAAGGGTTGGGATATGAAGTGGTAATGGCATATGAAAAATATCGAACCACTTACTCCTTACTGGATTCCCTCGTGGTGCTGGATGAACTTCCCTATGGAAATTTTGTCGAAGTTGAAGGTCCGAATGGCAAAAGTATTCAGAAGGTGGCACGTAACTTAAACCTGAATTGGAAAAACCGGGTGATGACCAGTTACACGTATTTATTTGAATCACTAAAAAAAATCAGGCCTGAACTGGAAGGGAAATACCTGATATTTGAAGAATTAAAAGGAAAAAGATTTATGCCGGACGAATTAGGTGTCAGCCCGGCTGATTTGCCTTAATCAAATAAGCTCAAACGATGTGGTGATTTCAGCTGTTCCGCGCAATGTGGCTGAGACCGAACAATATTTCTCTTCAGAAAGCTGAATGGCTTGTTCTACCGCCTTATCTGTTAACTCCGCACCCTGTAATATGTAATGTATGTGGATCTTACGAAAAGTCCAGGGTGGATCTGGGTCCTGTTCTCCTGAGACTTGTATTTCGAGGCGATTTAATTGAAATCGTTTCTTTTCCAGGATGTTAACCACATCTACTGCAGTACAGGACCCAACCGCTACCAACATTAATTCGGAAGGTTTCATCCCAACACCTTCATCTGGTGTGGATAAAATGACAGAGTGTTTGGTGGAATCAATCCCTATAAAGATTCTACTTCCCGGTTGCCAGATTACTTTTGCGTTTGCCATTTTTCCTCCCTCAGGAATTTTTCCCCAATAATTGAATCAGATCTCGCAATAAATCGTCACGCTCCTGTTGGGTTTTATCATCCAGGTTCACAAAACAATCCGACATATAATCTTCGAGTAACAACAGGCTGACACCCTGGACAGCTGACCGGATAGCGCTCAATTGTTGTAAAATATCGCGGCAGTTACGCTCATCAGAAATCATTACCTGAACACCACGAACCTGCCCTTCGATTCGGCGCAAACGATTCATCAATTTCTCTTTTGAATTTTCATCGGTTACTTGCATGGGATTACTTTCTGCCTGGCACGCAGGCGAGTTACCCACCTCAGCGAAAGCGGCTGGTTGGGTTGCTTCCACAGCTGGATGAGCTTGCAGAGGAGGATGTCCCTGCACTGGCAAATAATGAAATTTGTTTATGGGTATTGGAGCTTGCACAGGTGGGACAATTGGGAGCTTGATTTAATTCACTGAAACGCATCATCTTTTCGAAGGGTTGACCACAATCCTGGCAGACATACTCATATAACGGCATTCACTCACCTCGTATCCACAAATTTAATATACTCCCATGGAGTATATTATTTGAATTATACCTGGATGAAAAAAGAGTGTCAAGCCATTACCAAAAAAAAGAAACCACATAATCCATTGCTTTGGTAACAACTGACTTCAAAAGTCTCACCAACTTTATGTCCTGCATTGCAATGGTCTTTTACTCCGGTGACTGTAGCAACAACTTTGTATCCTAGACCTGGATCCTGTGCCATGTTTCCTCCTTTAGTGAACAATTGATTAACTTAATGATAGTAGATTTGGCAGGAATTCTCAATATATAATGTTCTTTCCCAACCAAATGACCAGGTGATGATTATCCTATGGCAGTATTGACAAATGACATGCATGGTGGTTGAATTATTTAACTCAACAAAATTTCCTGTTATCTATTAAATTCTGGAGGTGATTTTTATTCGTCAGATCAATCATATTACCCAAACTCAAGAACCAATTTTTTTAAATTAATTTAGGAGGAAGAAGATGAGATCTAAATCGCTATTTACTGTAGTATTTTTGTTATTAGTAGCCAGTTTGCTTTTAGTTGCCTGTCAACCAGAAGCCCCTGTGGTTACTGAAGAACCAGTGGTTGAAGAGCCAGTGGTGGAAGAACCGGTTGTCGAAGAACCAGTGGTTGAAGAACCAGTGGTTGAAGAACCTGCCGGTATCCCCGATCGTGAATTTTTGTGGACAGCTCCATTGCGCGAAGCTGTTGCAGCCGCCATCGATCGTGAAGTAATTGTTGACCGTGTTTTCGAAGGTCGCAATATTCCAGCTTACCACATGGTCCCCACCGGGTATCCTTATGCAACTGAACCATTCCTGGATAAATTCGGAACCCGTGATCTGGAAATGGCCATTGAACTGGTGAAGAGTGAAGGGTACTCAGAAGAAATGCCCTTTGAATTCACATTGTGGTATCCTCCCGAACATTACGGCACCACCACTGCTGATGTCATGCAGGTTATTAAAGAACAATTGGAAGAGACCGGCGTAATGAAAGTCGAACTCAAGAGCATGAACTGGGCAGAATACGTGGATGGATTTGTAGCTGGTGAATTACCTTTCTTTATGTTGGGTTGGTTCCCGGATTTTGCTGATCCTGAAAACTGGTTGTCCCCATTTGCTTCCTGTTTACAGTCACCAGACAATGGTGTTAACTACTGTAATGAGGAAATGGATGCCCTTTTGTTAGCTGCTGCCTCTGCATCAGATCCCGCCGAACGTGAAGAACTCTACCAACAAATTGGTGAGCTCTACGCAGAAGATGTTCCCACTTTACCATTATTCTGGGAACCTGAATTTGTTTCTTACCGAACGGGTGTGGAAGGTGTGGTCGTTGGTGCTCCTTTTGAATTCAATTACCATGTACTGTCCTTTGGTGCTGATGCTGTACCTGCTTCTGGTGATCCCAATACGATCATTATCGGTACGACCGATGAGGTTAACAGCCTCGATTCTGCAGATGCATATGCTACCCATGACTGGGAAATCATCAAAAACACCGGTATGGCTCTCTTATCCTACACTCCTGGAACTTCTGAATTAGTTCCTGGTGCTGCTGCCGCCTTACCTGAAGTGAGCGAAGATGGATTAACCTATACCTTCACTTTGAAGGAAGGTTTGAAATTTGCTGATGGTACACCTGTAACCGCACAAACTTACGTGGATTCCTGGAACCGTTTGAATACCCTCGAGGGTCAGGTTTCTGGTTTGATCCAACTGTATGTTGACAGCGTAGAAGCAGTAGATGAATTAACCGTAGCTTACAACTTAAAAGCTTCCTTCGGTTTCTTCCCTGCCCTGGCAGCCACCGCTCCATTTGTGCCAGCCAACCCTGCAAACTTTGCAGCAGATGCAATCACCCAATACCCAACCCAACTGGATGGAATTGGTGCATATCGCATGGTTTCACACGAACCCGGGCAACAAATGGTTCTGGAAGCCAATCCAGAATATCTGGGTGAGCCCCCATTGATCCAGAAGGTCATTATCCGCTACTTTGCTGATCCGACCACTATGTCCAATGCAATTGAAAAAGGTGAGATTGATGTTGCATGGCGTACTTTAGGTCCAGTGGAAGCAATCCGCTTACAGAGTGTTGATGGTGTGACTGTGGATAAAGTGGATGCACCTGCACTACGTTACATGGTATTCAATCATACGTATCCATATAACAAGTAGGCCCTCAGGTTCTGTATGGTTCAGCATCACATTATCTGGGATCAAAGCTTTCGTCTCTAAATCCGTAATGTGATACGAAGAAGTTATTGATTTGGGGGCGAGGGAAACCTTGCCCCCTTTTTAATTCAGAAATTGGAGTAAACATGTCGGCATCTTTACGAAGATTTATTATCACCCGATTATTGTTGACAATCCCGATGGTGTTAATCCTGGTAACGATGATATTCTTTATCATGCGTGTTCTACCAGGGGATCCAATTCGTTCACAATTGGGGCCGAGAGTCAGCGAAGAACAAGCCAATGCAATTCGCGAACGGCTCGGTCTGAACCGGCCATTACATATTCAATATTTTGATTTTCTCTGGGATATGGTCACTTTGAATTTCGGGAATGCATTAACACAGGGTGAGCGACCCATCCGCGATGAATTGGGAGAGCGCTTACCGGCAACAATAGAATTGACAATTCCCGCTATTACGATAACAGCTCTTATCGGCATTTTTTCCGGGGCTTATGCTGCCAAAAATCGGAAGAAACCAATTGATTTCATCATTCGATTATTAAGTATTGTTGTTTATTCAATTCCAGTCTTTTTCATGGGGTTATTATTTCAGATTTTGTTTTCGGTGCGAATCCCCATTTTTCCCCTGGCGGGACGAATGGATACTTTAATGATGACAAATTTTGACACAATAACCAATTTCTATGTGATTGACGCTATCTTAAAGCAAAACTGGCCAGCTCTGGGTTCAGTCTTAATGCATTTGGTATTGCCTTCGGTGACATTAGGATTGGCGTTATCCGGCGTGTTTGTTCGTTTGACCCGTGTGAATATGATTGAAATGTTGCAGTCAGATTTTATTACTGCGGGTCGGGCTAGAGGTTTACCTGAAAACAGGTTGGCTTACAAACACGCATTACGCAATACATTCATTCCAATATTGACACTGTTAGGACTCCAGTTCGCGATTCTTCTGGCAGGTGCTGTTTTGACTGAAACAACTTTCTCCTGGCCGGGTGTGGGACGTTATCTGGTAGAACGTATTCAACTAAGAGATTACACAGCGGTTCAGGCAACCATTGGCGTTTTTGCTCTGTTTGTCGCTTTTGTCAGCTTACTGATGGACATCTTTTATGCGTTCATTGATCCACGTATCCGATACTAATGATTTATCAATGAGAGAGAGTAACTATGGAACCTGAAAAGAACAAAGAAAAAACAGAAAAAGTACCGGATTGGATGTTAGATCTGGATCGTGTTGGATTTGTGCGACGGTTATTTATCGCCCGTAAGTGGTATGGTGGTGATTGGTGGTTTGTTGCTATCAGTGGTGTGCTGCTTACCTTTGTCATCCTGGTCGGTGTTTTTCCGCAATGGTTTGCACCGCATGACCCAAAGGCGGAAGTAGGACCTTCCTTATTGGCGCCAGGGCAGGCATCATCGGAATACATTCTGGTTGCACAAACAGAAAGAGGAGAAATTGACCTGGTCGATATCGCCGACAAGTCAAATAATATTGGTTTTATTATTGGTAGTCCTGCCAGTCAAGCGTTAAGAGAAGCATTAAAAGATTTGAACGATGCCGCACCTGAAGGAGTCCGCTATCAACCCCGACAGCGTCGATATGAGACTTTAGAAGAAGCATTAACCGCTTTAAATGATGGCACAATCGATGGATTTGTGGTCTCACCGGCTGAATTAGGTGATGCTTTGAATGCGTACCCGAGTTTACAGATATCCGGTACTTTGAAGGAAGAAGGAAGCAAGGGCTTTATCATGGGTACCAATCAAATTGGTCAGGACGTGTTCAGCCGCATCATCTGGGGAACAAGAATTGCCTTAATTGTCGGA
>DAOUGX010000366.1:0-1684 GCA_034428855.1 Anaerolineaceae bacterium
TGCAGCTACCCAGGTATCACCAAATGATTTCAGTAATGGATCAATTTGCGAAACACCATCAAATACCAATAATGATTTAGTTTTGTGAGGATATTTCAAAGCAAATACCATGCTGATTTCTGATCCATAAGAGATGCCAGCAATATGGGCTTTTTGAATGTCCAGTGCATTCAATAATTCTGATAAATCATCTGCATGTTGCTCCATAGAATACTCTTCAACAGGATGATCTGATTGCCACATTCCACGACAGTCATATACCAAAACTCGAAAATGTTTTGCCAGGGTTTTAATTTGAAAATTCCAGCTGGTTGTACTCATCAAGATGCCATTGGATAGAACCAGGGTTTCTTTATCAGAATTCCCGTACAGTTCGTAATAAAGGTTGATTTTATTTACCTCGCAATATGGCATCTTTTCACCTTTTAAGCTTCAAAGGCTAGAATAGTTTTTTCTTCTCGTTCGAAAAATTTTGCTCTTAGTGGGGTACCAATTTTAATTTTTTCAGGTTGTGACAGATCAAAACCATAAATTTCAGTGCTGAACATTGGACCTTCACTCAATTTGACAATACCAACACAATTTGGATTCTCCCTGCTAAAACCAGCTTCAACCATTTTTGACGTAGGAACATAAACGACCGAAAATGCCTGTAACGTGCCAGTTCCTTCAAACTCATTTTCTTCCATGGTTTGTGATTTACATTGATCGCAAAATGATCGTGGAGGAAAATGAATTTTTCCACAACCTTTACATTGCGACCCGACAATTTTTTTATTGTTTAATTCAGTGAAAAAACCATTGATTGTGAAATCTTCACTCATATTATCTCCGTTCGAATACGTTTACAACACAAGTTTGGCCAGTCCCGCCTACGTTGTGAGTAAGAGCAAAATCTAAATTTCCAGACAATTGACGAACTCCAGCTTCTCCCCGTAATTGTTTCCAAACCTCAACAATTTGTCCGGCACCAGAAGCACCAACTGGGTGACCTTTCGATTTCAAACCACCAGAGAGATTAATGGGCATTGATCCATTTCTTGAAGTTAATCCTTCTTCGGCTGCCTTTCCACCTGTTCCGGGTGCAAAGAAACCAAGGTCTTCCGTCGCAATGATTTCAGCGATGGTGAAACAATCATGTACTTCAGCAAATTTTATTTCTTTCGCTGTTATTCCCGCCATATCATATGCTTTTTGAGAAGCTAATTTTGCTGATGGTATGGAAGTAAACGATGGTCTACTATGTAAAGCTCCATCACTGGCTGCTCCTGATCCCTTAAGAAAAATAGGATTATCAGTAAATTGATATGCCAACTCTTCACTGACTAATAGTAAAGCAGCTCCACCATCCGATACTGGAGAACAATCATACAACCGCATTGGCCAGGCAATCATGGGATTGGATTTATCATCTGATAGAAAATCCAATTCTGTTTCCCAGGTAGGTACAGGTTTTCCTTTATTTATTGCACTGGCTCTCTTGATTTCCATTATTTCAGAAATTTTTTGCCCGAATTGCGCTTTAGGATTCAGTGATCCATGGTCATGGTTCTTTAGCCCCACCTTCATAAATGTTTCTGGTTTTGTCCCATATGCATGCATATAGGCAGTTGCCATGGAAGCGTAAAATCCTGGGAATGTGAATCCTGCTGAGACTTCAAGCGGAATATCTGCTGCTGTAGCC
>DAOUGX010000367.1:0-1601 GCA_034428855.1 Anaerolineaceae bacterium
CGTTAGTGAAGCGTTTGCAACCCCAGGTTACACACCCTCCATAATAAAACCTGGAGAGTGGAAAATACTGGTTGGCGCATACAAAATCCAACCGGAAGGTGTAAAAGTGGATTATGTGGTAACCATCGCTTATAAACAACGACGTCTCTTAAAAGGAGATTTACATACGCATACATTTGCTTCAGATGGTGTGCACAGTGTGGAAGAACTGGCTTGGAAAGCGAAACGCCATGGGCTGGATTTTGTTGCGATCACTGATCACAACCAAATGATCTCCAGAGCTGCTCTTCCGCAGTTAGAAGGAATTACGCTCATCCCAGGGGTTGAGTGGACACATTATCAGGGTCATGCCAATTTCTTAGGTGTGGATAAACCATTTGATGGCAGTTTTGCCACCAATAACCTGGAAGAGACACAGGTGATTTTTCAAACTGCACGAGAACGAGGTGCATTGATCTCAGTAAATCACCCATTTGAGGAATGCTGCCCATTCAATTACGATCTAAATCGATTGCCGTTTGATTGTCTGGAAATCTGGAACGGACCAATGCGTGAGGCCAATTTAAAGGCTGTAGGTTTATGGCATTCCTTATTAGCAGCTGGGAAAAAGATCCCAGCTTGCGCAGGAAGTGATTATCATCGCGATACACCTTTTATCTTTCTGGGAGGTCCGACAACCTGTGTGTTTTCAGATTCGAACGGTGTCAGAGATATTCTGGCAGCTTTGAAAGCTGGCCATGCTTATTTTATTTTTTCTCCAGATGGACCAGAATTGGAAATGAAGGTCAATGAAGAGATCATTTTAGGAGACAGCGTAAAATGGTCAGATTATGATAGCTTTATGTTTGAAATAAACAAAATAAAAGCGGGCGATAAAATACGCGTGGTGACCGCACTGGAAAACGTAATAGTTTGGGATGCCCCAGCAGATGGAAGTTTCAAAATGACTTATAAAATGGAAAAATCAGGATTCGCCCGGCTGGAAGTGTTGAGAGCGTTCTTACCTGGTTTACCTTTGTTACCGGCATTGATTTCCAACCCCATTTATTTTGATGACAACTGATCAAGATAGGCATTTACGAATATGATGTTTCCAGTCATTTCTTCGACACTCTTGCCACAAGCCATATCCGAATCTGTTCTACCTCAGTTTGGTTTGGGGCGTAATTCCACATGTGAATTTTACTCCGGTGGGTTTAACCACACTTATCGAGTTACCACGGATGATGGCAGGATATTATTTTTAAGAGTGTATCGCAAAGGTTGGAGAACACTGGATGACATCCAATACGAATTGGACGTTCTCACTCATTTACATTTAAAGAATTTCCCAGCAGCGCATCCCCTTCCCACAAAAAATGGAGATTATTTGTATATTGTGAAAGCTCCGGAAGGCGAACGTTATTTAAGTTTATTCACACTGGCACCTGGATATGAAGTTTCATATGGAATGAATCCTGAACTGATGGCTAAGCAGTATGGTCAGGCAGTGGCTGAAATGCACAATGCGCTTGATGATTTTTATAGTTCTTACCAGCGGTTCCTCCTGGACCTGGATTATTTCACCATGCAACCTTTACGATTCATTGAACCATTGTTAA
>DAOUGX010000368.1:0-4865 GCA_034428855.1 Anaerolineaceae bacterium
AATAAAATGGAAGGTATGAGGTCCATACTCGATCTCACTCCTCTTTTTCTTTTGAAACATAACTATACACGCCAAAGGCAACCACTGATAAGATGACCAATCCTTGAATCAGGAAGACCAATACAGAGGGCACTTTTGCGTTCATCTGCATCACCTCGGCACCAGACCGTAAAGCTCCGAATAAAATGCCAGAGAAGATAACACCCAGTGGGTTGTTATTTACCAATAATGAAACAGCAATGCCATCAAATCCGTATCCGGGAGAAATCAACTGGTACAAACGGTACGAGATGGCTGCGACTTCCACAGCACCTCCTAATCCGGCGGCACCACCACTGATTGCCATGGCTAATAAGGCTTTTTGTTTAACATTAATGCCAGCATATCGGGCGGCATCCGGGTTGATACCAACCGCGCGGATGGTATATCCCAGGCTGGTTTTGAAAATGAGAATGTACAGAACCAACGCCAGGACCAGGGCTAATAAAAAGCCGGTGTGCAAACGGGTTGGTGGAAGGAAACGCCATAACCACGCATTCTCACTGATTTTTGCTGTTTGGGCGAATAAACCGACCGTTTCGATCATCGGTCCGGTTACCAACCAGCCAGTGGTAAATATGGCGATGTAATTCAACATAATGGTGGTTACCACTTCATTGGCACCAAAGCGGTTTTTCAAAAAAGCAGCCAACATGCCCCACAGAGCACCGCTGGTTGCACCACCGATTAATACCAGGGGAACCAATAAAAATCTGGGTAAATCGCCCAGATAAATTCCAATAGCAGTAGCAGCCACTGCGCCAGCGTAAAATTGACCTTCCGCACCAATATTCCAGATGCTACAGCGGAATGCAATCGCCAACCCGGCACCAATGAAAATCAAAGGGGTAGCTTTGATCAATACTTCGGTGATGGCTGTACGGTCTTTGAAGGCTCCCTGCCACATGGCTTGATAAGCTTCCAATGGGTTATAACCCGCCAGAAGTAATAAAATGGCTCCAATCCCTAAAGCAATCGGAATGGCAGCGAAGGGAGTCCAGGCACTACGAGAAAATTTCTTTAATTGTTTCTTGATAGAAACCCAATTCATACTTGTCTACCTCAAGTAGTTTTTTCAACTATTAATGGTTTGGTTCAAAAGCTTTTGTTCAATTGCAAACGAATCAATTATTTGAATATATTGTATCGATTTGCAAGCAATATAGCAATTTTAAAGAAGTGTTGTTGGCATGATTGCCAACAACACTTATAGAAAGGAGGATGCCAGATTGTGGCATACCGTTGTTACTGAACAGGGGCAAGTGTATCAATTTCACCGGAAGAGATCTTGCTGTAAAGAGCAGCTACTTCATCGCGCAGTTCTTGTGGAACTGGGGTTGCAGCATTTTCATTGTAGACGATGTAAATAACATCTGAATCAGCCAGACCAAATTCAATATTGCTGGTGGGTTTGAAAGTGCCATTTTTGACGCCTTCAGCCAGATGCAGTAAACCAGCACCATAATCGAGGATGTAATTGGCCAGAATTTGTTGTGGGGCTTTTTCGGTATTGTCACCGAACATACCAAAACCGTAAACATTCTTTTCTAACATAGCCTGATAAACACCATTACCAGCGAAGTCGGCATTTCCTAAGAGGAAGTTTGCACCACCATCAATATAGCTGATGGAAGCTTCTTTGGCAGCGGCTGTGTCAGTCCAGTTACCCAAATAAGTTACCTGAACGGGGAAATCGGCGTTGACAGCTTTAGCGCCATTGATGAAACCAGTGAAGGATTCAGAAATGGGGGGGATTTCCATACCACCGATGAGACCAGCGCCTGTACCCATCTTGGCGGCGATGTAGCCAAACACGTAACAGGGTTGGCTGGAATCTGAGTTCAAACCGATAACATTGGGAACTTTCGGGTCGTAGTAGCGGCTGCTGGAAAGGAAGAAGAATGTGTTTGGATAGTCAGGGGCAACAGCAACGGCAGCGTCGGTGAATTCATTTCCATGACCGAGAATAAATTGATATCCCTGATCGGCGAAATCACGGAAAGCTTTCTCGAATGCGGCAGGTGACATTTCAACTTCCACATATCCAATCTCAGCGCCTAAGTCAGTTTCCATGCGTTTGAGGGCTTCATAAGCAGTCTGGTTCCATCCACCATCATTGACTGGACCAGGAGCTAATAAACCAGCTTTAAATGTAGTGGCGGCTGGTTGTTCCGCAGGTTCTTCCGCGGCAGGTTGACCAGTACAGGCAGTAATTAATGACAGTACGATGATCAAGGCAGAAATTACGAACAGGTGTTTCTTCATTCTTACTCTCCTTAAATGAAAATAAATTTGGTTGGAAATACAATAGGGGAAACTTTGATGAGTATGAAAAACGAATCGTTAATCACACATAATTTATATCATAAATGAACATTGTTAAGCAAGTCTTAATTTATCGTTAAGTGATAATTACATAATATAGTCAGACGAAAATAACATCAATTTTCTCTATCTTTGGGTTATGATCCTGGCTTCGGAGGATTTTCTGAACCTGGTTACTTGACCAGTAATTTTCTCTTCTTTAGTCGAGGAGAACTTTGACCTCTGTTGTAGCAAATAATATGAATTCAAATGGTACAAATGTACCAGGGAGTAACCCTTTTGCTCCTTATTCATATTGCAGGAGAATTTCGTTTGAAACGTATATCGAAAGTCATGAACCTTTTTCCACGTACATTACAGCTGTTTATGACGGGCATGGTCTTAGCCAATATTGCAGCGATGATGTACGATCCGTTGTTGCCGTTATACCTGCAACATCTCGGCGCGGATGTGCGCCAGGTGGGATTATTTTTCACTTTGGCGGCAGTCTTACCGTTGTTGTTTCAAATCTTTGGGGGTTGGATGTCCGATTCCATCGGGCGATTGAAAGCCGTGGCCATTGGTAGTGTTGCCAACATGTTCACTTTTGTAATTTTTTTGATGGCACCCAGTTGGGAGTGGGGTTTATTGGCCATGGCAACGGGAGCGATCGGTCGATCCTTTGTCGCGCCTAGCTTCCGTGCATTTATTGCAGAACAATCCGCTGAGCAGAATCGTGGAAAAATTTATGGAATTGCAGATACTGTGTTTGCTGTGGTAGGTGTGTTAGGACCTCCCCTGGGTGGATTCCTATCCGACCGATATGGTTATAACGTGATGTTCATTGTGGCTGCTGGTTTCTTCTCCCTGGCTACTGTTTTGCGAATAGGAATGGCAATTCGCTATAACAAAGCTCCGGTTTTGTATCCCACACAATCACAAGAGAAAGCAGAAGAACCTGTAAGACAGAAACCAAGTTTCAGTAACCTGAAATCGAGTATTGGAGCGATGATCGCATTGTTGTTGAGTGGTGGGGTAGCAACCTGGATATTGATCACGGATGGCATTATTGATATCAATTTCAACATGGTTGGACAATTATTCCCCATTTATATGAATAATGAAGCTGGAATTACCAACACGCAGATTGGGATTTTAAACTCCATGTCTTCCATTGTTACCATGGCTTTGATGACTTTCACAGGCTGGTTATCCGATCATAAAGGGGAACGCCTCTCCATTGTGACGGGTATGGGGACATTTGCCATCTCGATGGTTGTTTTTATCTCCAGCAAGAATTTTGTTGCCATGTCGATTGCCTATATGCTTTTTGGTATGGGGTCAGCATTTATGGGTCCTGCCTATAGCTCTTTAATTTCCAAAGCTGTACCTGAAAAACTACGTGGACTGGCATTTGGTCTTTTCTCCACCAGCGTAGGCGTGGTAGCCCTCCCGGCTCCATTTATTGGTGCCTGGTTGTACGAAGCCTTCTCGCCCCAAACTCCGTTTATTCTTCCAACAATTGCCCTGCTGGTGGCCATGCCGATAGCCTGGAGAAAGTTCCATTGGAAGCGTGAGGATAAGGATGTCCCTGCCGGGGTGCCAGCCCCAGCCAAATAAACTAACGTTTGACCTGGCCGAATGACCAGCGTAAAAGCTGTACTTTGTGTCATCTAAAAACAACCCTTTTACCGGAGGAAAAATCAGGTAGCAAAATGTAGAATAGAATTTGCAAGGTAAAAATATGCAATTTTCGGTGGTGCCCTCCCTCATCTCCACCGATGAAGACCAACTGGTGCGCAATTTGATGCGCACCAGTGTTTGTTAATTTTCTGTTGGCATTTTCCTTTAAAAATGGCATAATCATTACAATCTTTACCATAATGATACTGAGTAGCCAATGAATATATTTTTTCATCATTCTTACAATCTGGATTGCCTGAATTTATTGAATCTTCTGGCTGGTGATATTCAACTACGGGAAACTTACCCGGAAGTTTATGCTGAATTTGGACAACCATTGAGTCTGGAATCCAGAGAGATATTAGTCCAGGTTAGCTCAGCATTGGGAAGTACAATGATCAGCCCTCCGGTGGCTTTTGGTCTTTCGGTGATTCCACAATTTGACAAGGCCACCCTCCTGGATCTTTTATTGGATGAACAGGGTTTTCATGCGGCAATCACCCAAAATGATCCGCGGCTGGCTATGCAACAAAAACAATTGTTTCTATTGTTTCAGGTGTTAGCCCCTGTCATTCAGGAAATTGAATTTCTGGGATTTCGGGAATATTGGATCAGCGAATTTCTGTCTGATCTGGATGACAGGATTGACGAGCTGGATATATCCATTCAACAATCCGGATTAACAGGCAATCTGCATACCCTGATTCCGAAAGGAGAACTCCCCGAAGAGATTCACATCTACCTGTGTGCATTGGCTGGTAAACATGCTGTCAGATTAACCAAACATTGTTCTTTGGTTGACATTTCTTTTGGTGATCGACAAATTTTGGATTTCTCCT
>DAOUGX010000369.1:0-8496 GCA_034428855.1 Anaerolineaceae bacterium
AATTTGAAACCGGGTTCCCGATTGATTTCCAAAAAATACGGGATGAACTGGGTCCAGATGTAACGATTCATGGTGGACCTAACATTATGATATTAAAAGACGGCACAGTGGAAGAAGTTTCCCAGGAAACAAAACGAATCTTAACTTCCGGTGTTTTAGCAGGAGGGAAATTCGTTCTCAGGGAAGGCAATAATGTTGCCCCTTTCACTCCTTTCGAAAATTTAAATGCGATGTACCAGGAAGCCAGGAAGGCGATTTATTCCTAAATAATTTTATGTAACCCATTAAAGGAGTTTTGAATGTCCCAAAAACATGCTACTTTATTTATCACTCATCGTGGAGAGCGCCACCAGCAGGATGCTCTCGGTGCTGCACCAGCAGACCTGGACGTAACCATGATGCGTTCACCTACCAAAGAAGAAATCATTGCAGCCCTGCCAGGAAAGGAATTTCTGATCACGGAACGCACCGGTGTCATCGATGCTGAAATCATCCAGGCTGGAAAAGACCTCAAATTGATCCAGAGACTCGGTTCTCAAACTTATGATATCGACCTGAAGGCAGCAAAAAAAGCTGGTATCCCGGTCTGTTATCTCCCGGTGCGCAGTTGTATCATGGTCGCTGAACATATGGTACTCCAAATTCTGGCTCTGGCAAAACGCTTACGAGAGGTGATGGACCTGACGGAAGAAGCCAACGATTTTGGACACCCTCCAAAAATGTGTGATGAAGACTATTTTGCATACAATTGGACTGGCCGAACGAATTTATTAGGCTTGTGGGAATCCACCGTTGGTATTCTAGGGTTTGGGGAGATCGGCACCGAATTAGCCAGACGATTACAGGGATATGGTTGTCATATCCTGTACAACAAACGCAATCAACTCCCCGAGGAAGCTGAACAGGAACTGCATATCCAGTATGCAACAGTGGATGAGTTGTTGGCTAAAAGTGATTTTGTTTGCATGCTGTTGCCTTATTTTCCTGAAACCGCCTTATCTCTTAATGCAGATTTCTTTGCCAAGATGAAACCAGGTGCATGCTTCGTGAGCTGTGGTGGAAGTGGTGTGGTTGATGATCAGGCTTTGGCGGATGCACTCGCCAATGGTCATCTGTATGGTGCCGCAGTGGATACATTCATCTACGAGCCGATTTCTGTAGATAGCCCGTTCTTACCTATTGCCCGCCAACCACAATCAAACCTGGTGATTACTCCGCACACCGCCGCTGGAAGTGCGTCCGCCTCCAGTAAATCCAGAACCGGTGATTACGCCAATATTCAGCGCGTACTGGCTGGAGAAAAACTTTCCGGTCGCCTGGTGTAAATAAAAAGACAATTCTCTGATTTCAGATTTCCTCCGAATTTCTGATTTCCCCCTCTCAAGCCTCTGATGGTCAACATCAGAGGTTTTGATTTACTACCCATTTGTTATTAGAAGAATCCAATTCTTAAAACATTTCATTTTTTAAGGTTAATGCATAAAAACCCACCTTAAGCCAGTTGACTTTCTCATCAAAATTTGTTAGGATGTACGTACATTTCATTCTATAAAAAATATGAAAATAATCGATAGAAGATCCCCTTTACCCCTGTACTGTCAATTGAAAAACATCCTCCTCCAGGAGCTGGATGATGGTTTATACCCACCCGGTTCGGTTTTACCTCCTGAAATGTCTATGGTAGACCATTATGGACTCAGTCGTGCCACTGTGCGTCAGGCGATCAAAGAACTGGAGCACGAAGGATACATTAATCGCATCCAGGGGAAAGGCACCATCGTCATTCGTGAAAAAAGCTCTCTCAATCGTGGATTATCACAATTAACCAGTTTCACTGAAGACATGAAAGCACATGGTTATGAGACCACAACAAAAATCCTCACCTATGAAACGACTTTTCCGCAACCGAGAATTGCAGATTTACTCAAAATTTCATGTGATACACCTGTAATTCATATCAATCGTTTGCGTTATGTGAACAAAATTCCAGTGGCCATCAATGTTTCACATGTGAATTTACCATCGGAAATACTGATGACAAGGGAAGATCTGGAACGGACCACGTCTTTATACAACTTCTTTGAAATGAAGAAAATCCCTTTGATTGAATCTGATAAAACCATCGAAGCCATCTCAGCATCAGAAGAGCAAGCTAAATTATTGGGAGTCCCAATGGGAAATCCATTATTGAAAGTGGAAGGGGTGGTTTTTACCTTGAATCACCTTCCACTGGAGCATCACATTGTCATCAGCCGAAGTGATATGTATAAATACTCACTTCATTTGTTGCGTTAAAGAGGAAATAAAGATTATCTGCCCATTTTCAGGACAAGAAAGGAGAAATTTTATTAAGACGATAGATACGAAATTTTTCTACAAAGAATTGTCTATAAAAAAATATTAAGGAGAACAAGATGCAAAAAAAATCAATTAAAGTAGTATTTTATCTGTTATTGGCATTTGCCCTGTTAGTAGGGGTTGCCGGTTGTGCTCCCGCTGCTGAACCAGAAACTCCCGCTGAGGAACCAGTTGCTGAAGAACCCGCTGCTGAAGCTAACAAATTCGAAGGTGTTGAGTTGACACTGGCTTCAATGACGGATCAATATGTAACCGCTTTCCGTGTACTGGTTCCCCGCTTCACTGAAGAAACCGGAATCAAAATCACATTGGACGAGCTTGGATATGTTGATCTTTATCAAAAATTGACCGCCGATTTCGTCGGCAAGACAGCCCAATATGACCTGATGACTGTTGATATCGTTTGGTCCGGTGAATATGCTGCCAATCAATACACCTTACCTCTGGATGATTTCATGGCTCGCGATAAAGCTGAACTCAATCTGGATGACATCATGCCAGTTGCCTGGACATTAGGAGAATACGAAGGCAAACATTGGGCATATCCATTGGCAGGTTATGCCAACGTGCTTAATTATCGTAAAGACATCTTCGAAGCAGCCGGTATTGAACCTCCCAAGACCCAGGAAGAATTATTAGCTGCTGCACAACAATTAACCGAAGGTGAACAATACGGTATCGCGCTATTAGGTGCCAAAGGTTCCGCAGTCGCTCAAGATTACATGGCTTTCGTACAACAACACGGCGGATCCATCCTGGATGCTGACGGAAAAGTAGCTTTGAATACTCCCGAAAATGCTGAAATTCTTGAATTCTTCGGTGAACTCTTCAAATATGCTCCTCCAGGATCGACCGATTACTGGTGGGATCAACGTGAAACAGCTTTCCGCTCCGGTATTGTCGCTATGATGGAAGGTTGGAGTATCGCCCGTGCTGGTTATGAAAATCCAGAAATCTCTTCTGTTGTTGGAATGGTAGATGTAACAGCTGCTCCAGTCTCTGAAGGTATGGAACCAAAATACGGTTTCGGTGGTTGGGGTATCGGTATCAATGCCAGTTCTACTCCATTGGAACAGGAAGCTGCCTGGGAATTCATCAAATGGCTCACCTCTGAAGAAATCCAGAAAGAATGGATCAAGAACGATGGTGCACCAATTCGTCGATCAACCCTTACTGACCCGGAACTGGTATCATTGTATCCCTGGTTCCCGCTGATGCTCGACTCCTTTGAAAAAGGTGATGGCGATTACCGCCCAAGAATCCCCGAATATAGCATCATCCAGGATGCATTAGGTACATTTGTCAATGCCTTCCTCGTTGGTCAGGAGACCGCTGAGAGTGCATTACAGAAAGCCCAAGAACAAGTCGAATCGAATCTTAAGTAATCTGTTCTACATATTGCGGATGCCTGACAAATCAGGCATCCGCAGACTCAATTCATTTGGAGCAACATTGATACAGACAATTACACAATCTATAATCAAAAAATTTAAAGCAGATCCTTATTTCTTTTTGTTGCTGCCGCTATTAATCTATATTGTTTTAATTGCCATTTACCCGTTATTCTTTTCAATACGTATCAGTTTATTTAATTACCGTTTGACCGACCCGAATCAAACTCAAACATTTGTGGGGCTGGAAAACTATATTCGTGCATTCAAAGATCAAACGGTGCTAATTTCACTAAAAAATACTTTGATTTATGTCGCTGGAACCGTCACCGTTGAATTAATTCTAGGTTTGGGTCTGGCGTTATTATTTTCACCTGAAACAAAATTAGCGCAATTTGTGCGTTCATTCCTGCTCATCCCGATGGCCTTACCCCCATTGGTGGTAGGTCTGATTTGGAAATCTTTATACAATGCTGATTTTGGTGTTATTCCTTTCTATATGAAAGAATTAGGTCTCACTGTCGGTAGAGGACCCCTGAGTGAATTATCGCTTGCGATGCCAGCGGTGATGTTGATCGACGTTTGGCAGTGGACGCCTCTGTTGATGATCATCTTCCTGGCTGGATTAAAAAGCCTTCCGGAAGAACCTTATGAGGCTGCCTATGTGGACGGTGCAAGCCGCTGGCAAAGCTTTATTTACCTGACAATGCCTTTGTTAAAACCCACATTTTTAATTGCATTTTTATTACGTACCGTTCAATCCTTCAAGGTTTTTGATACCATCTACGCGACAACATCCGGTGGACCGGGGCAGGCAACCACCGTGCTTAATTACCATATTTATACTGTTGGATTAACTTTCTTTGATATGGGGTATGCATCAGCCCTGGCAAACATATTATTGATTATGGTAACTGCTTTATCCATCATATACATCATGGTTATGACTCGCCGCCAATTATAGGAAATCTTATGTATAAAAAACGCAGCTTATTCGAAAAAACAATCTTGATCATATTATCAATCATCGCAATTGCTTTCTTTTTGATTCCCATATATTGGTTATTGACGACTTCGCTTAAATTTGGAAGGGATTCCTTCGCCATCCCCCCGACCTGGTTGTTTTTTGATGCAACCTTCAAGAATTACGCAGAAGTGTTAGCTCAAAATAAAACTTTTATGTACATCAAAAACAGTATCATTATCACCGCAGGTACGACATTGTTATCATTGCTGTTAGGGGTTCCAGCAGGTTATGCCATCGCACGTTCAAAATTTCCCTTTGTCAAAAATTCAGCTTATTTCTTTCTCCTGCTGTTGATGCTTCCTCCAGTAGCTATGTTAATCCCCTTCTATCTGATCATGCGTGATTTATCCCTGATCGGAACTTATATGTCTCTGATTTTACTTAACACAGTATTTGATGCTGCCTTTGTAGTCTGGATGATGCGTAGCTACTTCGCGGATGTACCCCAGGAGATGGAAGAAGCTGCCCTGGTGGATGGAGCCTCTCATTTTTCTGCCTTCATTAAAGTGGCTTTACCCTTATCAGTACCTGGAATCATCGCATCAGCTCTTTACACAATCATTTATTCCTGGAATGACTTCTTATTTGCGTTGATGCTAACCTCCCCAGACACAAAAACGATTCCGCTGGGAATTCTGGCATCATTCAGTTCCGTTGAAATCAATTGGGGAAAGATGGCTGTAATGTCAATTTTTGCTATCATTCCAGCTGTCATCATTTCATTGTTCTTAAACCGATACTTTGTGCAGGGTCTGACCGCAGGTGCAACCAAAGGATAGATCATGCCGGATATTCTAAGTTTTTTTGCTTCTCATATCATCTCAGGGGATGGTCTGCAGGTAATCCAGGATGCAGCCATCAATGTCAAAGATGGAATAATTCTATCTGTTGGCAATCCCCTTCCGGAAGCGAAAACTTTCCATCTCGGAAAAGTTTTACTCAGTCCAATGTTTATCGACGCACACACGCATTTGGGAGACACAGGCGCAAAAGAACTGGGGGTAGGTTTACCCCTCGATCAGGTAGTGGTACCCCCGCATGGACTCAAGCATCGATTTTTAGCCAGTCAGGATACAGAAACCCATATCCAACAAATGCGGCATGGACTGCTGGAAATGCTCAACAATGGTATCATCGCCTGTGCCGATTTTCGTGAACAAGGACTGTCCGGGGTACAGGCATTACAGCAAGCAACGCAAAACATACCAATTCATGTCATATCCCTGGGAAGAATGGCTGAAAGAAATGACTCCGAAGATCAAATCCTGCAGGAAGCCAGAGAAATTTTGAGATGGGCAAACGGATTAGGGATTCGTGATATCAGTGCGTATCCACTGGAAGTTATGAAGGCATTACGATCAGAATATCCGGACAAATTATTTGCCATGCATGTCTCAGAAAACAGGGATGTTGAAATTAATTCCAGGGTTAGTTTCGGCGCAGGACAGGCTGCCAGGTCACTGGAAATCCATCCCGATCTGCTGATTCATCTGACGCACACACCCCTCGATGAACTATCACTCCTCTCCTCGGCCAGGGTTGCTGCTGTGTGTTGTCCACGGGCAAATGGCATTCTTGGTGATGGATTGCCGGATGTATCATCCTGGATCAACGCTGGCGTATCATTTGGAATTGGCTCCGACAATATGATGATATCTTCTCCCGACATGTTCCGGGAAATGGACTATCTCTCACGTATGCTACGCGGTTACCATCAGAATCCCGCCTGTATTGATTTTTCATTAATTTTCAAAGCAGCCACCATTAACGGTGCGAAAGCATTGAAACTGGACCAGTCTCTGGGTTCGCTGGCACCAGGAAAAGAAGCCAGCTTCATGGTATTAGATCTGGAAAGTTTAAATTTTAAATATGCACATGATTTACTAAGTGCCATGGTTCATCGAGCCAGTATATCTGATATTCGCAATATATTCATCAAAGGAGAAAAATACAAATGACAAATAAAACCTATCGAGTAATGTGGGCTGAAAAACCAAATGAATTGGAAGTTCGCCACTTACCATTAAAAGAAGTTGGTGAGAATGATGTGTTGATCCAGGTGGGTAAAGCAGGGATTTGTCCCTGGGACGTACGAGCCTTTTCAGGGTTATCATCTTCGGTCGCTTTCCCACGTGTGTTGGGTCATGAAATGGCTGGGGTGGTGGTGGAAGTTGGCAGGAATGTCAAATTCATAAAACCCGGTCAACGGGTAGTCCCTGATATGGGTGTGAAATGTGGAGTCTGCAAAGCCTGCCGAAGTGGTCGGGAAAACCGTTGCCAGAATCCCCAATTCCAACAATTTGGTGGCGGGTTTGCGGATTACGTGCGGGTACCCGAGAAGAATGTCCACATTATTAAAAAAGCCACAACCAGTCTGAAATCGGCCGCATTCAGCGAACCTCTCGCCTGTGTGGTGCGGGGTCAAAATATGCTGCATCTATACCCGGGAGAAGTGGAACTGGTGGCTGGTTTAGGCCCAATAGGATTGATGCATTTACAGGTGGCAAAAGCCTTCGGTGCACGGGTGATTGCATCAGATCCGGTGCAGGAACGTCTGGAGAAGGCGAAAGAACTGGGTGCCGATTGGGTGGTGAACCCTAAAGAGACAAATGTTGCTGAAATGATCAAAGATGTGACCTCCGGTTGGGGTGTTGATGCTGCTGTTGTAACTGTTGGTTCAGCCCGACTGGTAGAAGATGTTATCCCGATGCTCGCCCCTGGTGGCCGTGTCAATATTTTTGCAGGAATTTACCCGAAGGATCAATTACATATCGACCCCAATCTGATCCATTATGGTGAATTTATCATCACCGGATCTGCTGATAGTGCACCGGCTGATTTCAACAATGCTCTCAATATGATCGAAAGCGGGCAGGTCAACACGGAAACACTGATCAGCCATTTGCTTCCACTGGAGGAATTAGGAAAAGGATTTGAGATTGTAAAGAGTCTCAAAGGCTTAAAAGTAATGATTGACGTCAGTGATCTGGAGTAAATCTTGAAACCTTATGTGCTGGCTCTGGATGTGGGAACCTCTAGCTTAAAAGCAGTAGTGTATGCTTTTAACGGCAAGATTCTCGCATCCGAATCCAGCTCGTATGAGTACACTTCGCCTCAAGCTGGCTGGGCTGAAGCTTCTCCGCAGGATTGGGAAGCTGCCATGCAGATTTGCCTCACAAAATTAGCATTCATCCCTAACCTGCTCACACAGATTGAAGTAATCGCCTTCACCGGGCAAATGCATACCGCCGTATTGCTGGATGATGAATTAAAACCTTTATCCCCTACCATTTTATGGCTGGATCGAAGAGCATCCCTTGAAACCAGAGAATTGCAGGAGGTTTTTCAGTTACCTCCTCAGCATTTGAATTCAACCTATACATTGCCCAAATTGTATTGGATGCGGAAACACCTGCCGGATGTTATTCAAAGAGCTGCTCATTTGCTTTGGCCAAAAGATTATTTACGGTTTTTATTGACTGGAAAAATCTACACAGATATCACCGAACCCGGTGGTGCAGCTTTACTGGATTGGAATAAACGGGATTGGGCAAAAGAGCGACTCACCTATATCGGAATCAGCCCGGATATTCTTCCTCCCATACTCCAGCCGGAAGCAGAAGCCGGGAACTTATTACCGCATATCATCACAAAATATAAAATTAATCCAAATGCCAGGGTCATAGCTGGAGCTGGTGATGTCCTGGCTCTTATTTCAAG
>DAOUGX010000370.1:0-7052 GCA_034428855.1 Anaerolineaceae bacterium
TTCAGAAGCAATAAAAATAGTCAGAGAGTTTGTAAAAAACGAGAATTTAATCAATCACATGTTATCAGTTGAAGCAGCGATGCGATTTTACGCAAATAAATTTGAGCAAGATCAGGAAGAATGGGGTAACGTTGGTTTACTTCATGATTTCGATTGGGAAATCCATCCAACATTAGAAGAACATCCTCAAGCAGGTGTACCGATCTTAAGAGAAAAAGGGGTCCCTGAACATTGGATAAAAGCAATATTAAGTCATGCTGAACATACGAATGTACCTCGGAAAACAAAAATGGAAAAAGCTCTTTTTGCTTGTGATGAGATTACTGGATTAATAACTGCTGTGGCTCTGGTCAGACCATCAAAATCATTATATGATTTAGAAGTTAAATCCATCAAGAAAAAATGGAAAGATAAAGCTTTCGCAGCAGGGGCAAATCGCGATGAAATCGAAGCTGCAGCAAAAGAATTTGGTATAGATTTGTGGGAACACGTATCAAATGTAATCCTGGCAATGCGGTCAATTGCTCCACAATTAAGTTTATCTGGAGATATTCCAGATCCGGAAAAGGGATAAGGTGAAATCATGAGTTTAAAAGGAAAAGGATTTTTCATCTGGAAAATTTTAGATAGCGAGAGAGGAGATCCGAAGGCAATTGCTCAATCAGCCAAAGATGCTCAATTAACCCATGTAATCTTAAAAATTGCTGATGGTGCGTTTCCTTACAATGTAAATCGACAGACGAATGAAGATTATATCGGTCCAGTGGTTAACGCTCTTCGAAATCTCGGAATAGAAGTTTGGGGATGGCATTATGTCTATGGCGATTATCCAACCAGTGAAGCGAATATTGCTGTTAAAAGAATGAAAGAATTTGACCTTACTGGTTATGTAGTAGATGCAGAAATTGAGTATAAAGAACCAGGTAAAAAGAATGCTGCTTTGGCATACCTGAAAATATTGAAAAAAGAATTGCCAAACATCCCTTTAGCTATAAGTTCCTATCGTTTCCCTTCCTTTCACCCCCAATTACCCTGGAAAACTTTTCTCGAATACTGTGACTACAACATGCCTCAAGTCTATTGGGAACAATCGCATAATCCCGAAGTCAATTTAAGAAGGTCTGTTCGTGAATTTCAATCCATTACACCATATCGACCCATTATCCCAACTGGTCCCACATATCGTGCGGGTTCCTGGATTCCAACTGTAGAAGATACACGTATTTTCCTGGAAACAAGTAAAGAATTAAAATTAGAAGCAGCAAATTTTTTTAGTTGGGACGAATGTAGACCAGCGTATCCTGATCTTTGGAAAACAATCGCTGATTTCAACTGGGATGGAGCTCCACGAGCTAAAGATATAACTGAGTTGTGGATTGATGCACTAAATTCTGGTAACCCTGAAATGGTTGCCCGCTTATACTCTCCCAACTCCATTCATATCACATCAACACGCTCAATTCAGGGAGTTAACGAAATTCAGGAGTGGTATAGGTATTTACTCAAAGAGTTATTGCCCAATGGCAAGTTCTCAGCCACTAATTTCTCCGGTGCAGGCAACTCTCGCAGCTTAAATTGGATATGCAAATCCGATAAGGCGACAGTAAGTGATGGTCGTGATACATTTGGATTAATTAATGACAAAATCGCATATCATTATTCTTTTTTTGGAACTAAGTCCTAAATTGACAAAAAAAATCTCCGAAAAAATTCGGAGATTTTTCTTTTCTTTATTCAGCACTTACTGAAGGGAGATCATCGACTTCAATCTCTTCTTCGAAATTAAGACCTTCCATTTCTGAAAAACGTCCGTGAGTGAAACCTGAACCAGCTGGAATAAGTTTGCCAATAATGACATTTTCCTTCAATCCGAACAATGGATCTTGATCTCCAGCAATGGCAGCATGCGACAAAACTTTGATGGTGTGCTGGAAAGATGCGGCAGACAGGAAGGAATCTGTGCTTAATGAGGCTTTTGTCACACCTAATAAGACCTCTGAATATTTAGCTGGTACTTTTCCTTCAGCAGCTAAACGTTCATTCATCTGTTGGATCTCCAAGCGGTCAACCAGATCCATTGGTAAGTAAGGTGAATCTCCGGCTCTAATAACCTGCACACGACCTAACATCTTGCGAACAATCACTTCGAAATGTTTGTCATTAATATTCTGACCTTGTGCACGATATACTTTTTGAATTTCAACTAATAAGTACATCATACAGGCATCACGACCTTTGATTTTCAAGACTGTATGCGGATTTAATGAGCCTTCTGTTAATGGTTGTCCTGCTTCAACATGATCTCCATCTCGAACCATGATGCGGGAAGTAGAAGGTATTTCATATTCTTCCATATCACGTTGTTCATAGCTAACAACAACTTTATTTCCTTCAATTCGAATTCGTCCGGTATGCTGGGCTGAAATTTCAGACTCTCCCAAGGTGGCTAAAGTATCACCCAGGGATACAGTTTCTTCATCTTTTACCCGAATAGTCCATTCTGCCGGTACATCATATGTATCACTCAACATTTCACTGTGTTCAACTCGAACCAATCTTTGTTCGCTATAGCGATCACTTTGAAGAATTTGCGCAATACCAGAAATCTGACTGATTACTGCTTCTCCCTTAGGAGCTCTTCGTGCTTCAAATAACTCTTCTACACGTGGAAGACCAGTAGTAATATCACCACCTGCTGCAACACCACCTGTATGGAAAGTTCTCAGAGTTAATTGTGTTCCTGGCTCACCAATTGATTGAGCAGCTACGGTTCCAACGGCAGAGCCTAGTTCAACAAGTTTTCCACGCCCAAGATCCATACCATAACAGGTCGCACAAATTCCATGTATTAATTCACAGGTCATTGGAGAACGTACTTTTACTTCCTTAATACCGTGTTTTTCAATTTTGCGAATACGGTCGTGATCCAAAATTTCATTATGTTCAACAACGACTTCTCCAGTTTCCGGATCGACAATTCGTTTTGCTACGACTCTTCCATATAAACGAGTACCAAAGGGTTGACCAGCCACATCATCTGATTCTTTGATATAAATTCCGGTATCAGTTCCACAATCATGTTCGTTAATGATGACATCTTGTGCAATATCAACCAACCGGCGAGTTAAGTAACCCGCATCTGCTGTACGCAATGCTGTATCTGCAAGACCTTTTCGGGCACCATGGGTTGAAATAAAGTATTCCAGTGCGGTTAGGCCTTCGCGGAAATTTGATTGAATGGGCAAACGGATAATACGACCTGCAGGATCTGCCATAAGACCGCGCATACCTGCTAACTGAGAAATTGGGCCAAATCCGCCTTTTGTTGCTCCAGAATTTGCCATCGTGGATAAATTCCCATTGGGATCCATATTTTCACGTACTGCGATAGCGACATCTTTGGTAGTCTTTTGCCAGATCTCAATTTCTCGTTCATTTCTTTCTTGTTCAGTGAGTAGACCACGGCGGAATGAGCGTTGAACTCCCTCAACTTCACTCTGAGCTTTCGCAAGAATTTCAGATTTTTGGATTGGCATTGAAATATCTGCAACAGCCAACGTTGAACCTGATCGCATAGCGAATTCAAATCCTATATCTTTGATGTTATCTGCAGTTCGGGTGGTTGTTTCTTCACCATAAACTTCATAAACCTCAGCGATTAAATCTTTTACGCCACCTTTTTCGAGCTCACGGTTGAGGAATCTTACTTTCTCAGGAAGGATACGATTAAATAATATTCTTCCTATTGTCGTATCAATTATTGCTTTTCTTGCTTTCTCTAAACGATTACCTTTTTCATCGTACCAGGTTTCGGTTTGTAGTTTCACTTTTGTGTGAACTTCTACCTGATCTAAGGTGTAAGCCAATTCAGCTTCATCTATACTGGCGAACACTCTGCCATCCCCTTTGTGGGATAAATTATCGAGATTTGTCAGGTAATAGACACCTAACACCATATCTTTTGCAGGACTTACAATCGGTTCCCCATCCGCTGGTTTTAACAGATTTTTCGAGGAAAGCATCAAATTTCTGGCTTCCCATACTGCTTTATCAGAAAGAGGAACATGCACGGCCATCTGGTCACCATCGAAGTCTGCATTGAAAGCTGTGGTTACGAGTGGATGTAATTGAATAGCGCTTCCTTCAATCAGAATTGGCTCAAATGCCTGAATACCCAAACGATGCAGCGTAGGAGCTCGGTTTAATAGAACAGGACGTTCTCGAATCACCTCTTCTAATACTTCCCAAACTTCAGGTCGGTTTCTTTCGATAAATCGACGTGCACCTTTAACATTAGCGGCGTATCCATGATGAACTAACCGTGAGATGACAAATGGTCGATACAGTTCAAGCGCCATGTTTTTGGGTAAACCGCATTGATATAATTTTAAGGTTGGACCAACCACAATCACCGAACGCCCGGAATAATCAACTCGTTTACCCAGTAAGTTCCGACGGAAACGACCTTTTTTACCTTTGAGCATATCACTCAATGATTTCAATTCTCTGCGCCCACGTCGTGATAAGGCTTTTCCTCGTTGTGAATTATCAATCAATGAATCGACTGCTTCCTGCAACATACGTTTTTCATTACGCACAATTACATCCGGTGCACCTAACTCAAGTAACCTTTTTAATCGATTATTTCGATTGATCACACGCCGATACAAATCATTCAAATCGGAGGTAGCAAACCGACCACCATCCAGTTGAACCATAGGGCGTAAATCGGGTGGTATAACTGGTAAAACGGTCATTATCATCCATTCAGACCGATTTTTGGATCGTCTGAATGCTTCAACCACTTTCAAACGAGTAGTTGCTTTTTTTCTTTTTTGTTTGCTTTTTGAAGTTCTAACTTCGACCCATAATTCTTCCGATAATTTATCAAGATCCAGCCGTTTCAAAATATCATAATACGCCTCGGCTCCCATATCCGCACGGAAGACCTGCCCCCAACGTTGTTTTAATTCACGATATCTCGTTTCACTGAGAAAAGTAAACGGTTTTAAATCCTGTAATTCATCTCGAAGACGTGAATTTTGATTTTGGGATACTGTTGATTGATCCTCTAGATTATTACGTAAGGATTCCATCTCCAGGTCTGCTTGAGCTTTTACCTGATCAATTTCCATTTTGATCATTTCGATTTCACGAACAATTTGATCTCTGGTCTGGTTTTCCAGTTCTTCAAGATGTTCTTTCACTGCTTTTTGAACCATACCAATATGCAAATTAGAAATCGTTTCTCCAGCTTTGACGATCACGATTTTATTAATTTTTTCAAAAACAATGTCAGTTCTTGCAACCGAACCTATCTTATCCTGCAATTCTCTTTCAAGAGTTTGTCCATCTCGCATGACAGGAGCTAATAAGTTAGCGATTTGTTCTTCTCTTCGATCCTGAATTTCTTTTTGTTGCTTTCTTAATTCTTCAATCTTTCGATCTCTGGATTGTTTCACTTCCAGAATTCTGGCATTGATTTGAGTGGCTTGTTCCCGTTCAGAAAAACTGATTTCGTCTTCAAGACGTTTTAATGCTTTCTGCCGTGCATCCTCATCTACAAAAGTAACTATATATTGTGCAAAATATAAAACACGATCAAGATTTCTTCTGGATATGTCAAGCAACAAACCTAAATAGGAAGGAATTCTTCGTGTGTACCAAATATGAGCTACAGGAGCAGCTAATTCAATATGCCCCATTCTCTCTCTACGGACAGCAGATCGTGTGACTTCAACACCACACTTATCACAGACAATCCCTTTGTACCGTGGATTTTTATATTTTCCACAATAGCACTGATAATCCCGGGTAGGACCAAAAATAGCCTCACAAAATAATCCGTCTTTTTCTGGTCTTAAACGACGATAATTAATTGTTTCTGGCTTTAGTACTTCACCATATGACCAACTGCGAATAGTTTCTGGAGAAGCAAGACTGATACGTAATGCAACAAGACTCTTGGTTTCCACGAAAAAGCCTCCTTATAAATGTCCCTGAAAACAACAAAGATAAGCGGAAGAACAATTTTTCTCCGCTTACCTCCTAATCAACAATAAAAATCCGTATACATGCAAACAAACATTATATCACAAATTATGAGTTTTCAAGCCTGAATATTATGCAAAATGGCATGAATTTTCGATTTTTGTTAAATATTTTCTCCTTGACGGATCGGTAATTGTAAATAAAAACTACTCCCACGCCCTAATTTACTCTCCACCCATACTTTTCCGTTATGTTTCTCAATTATGGATTTTACAATTGCCAACCCTAAACCTGTACCTCGTTGGTTATACGCCTCTCTTCTACCGCTACGATAGAATTTCTCGAATAAATGGGGTAAATCAATCGGCGAAATTCCAATACCATTGTCGATAATTTCATAAATTGCAGTTTCATTTTTTGAACTGACATTAACTTTTACTGTCCCACCTAAAGCGTTATATTTCAAAGCATTTTCCACTACATTATAAAGAGCCTGTTGTACCAAAGCAGAATCAGCTTCAATGGTCGTATCGCGATTAATGGAATACTCTAGTAATAATTCAATGTTTTTTTGGTTCGCATGTGGTTGCAACTCAAGCACAACTTGTTCAGCGAGTGCAATTGGGTTGGTTCTATCAATTTTCAATCCAATACCCGCATCGATTCTTCCCAGGTCCAGAAGATTGTTTACTAATTTAGACATGCTATCCACGCCTGACACAATTTTTGCGATATAAGAACGCTGCTGGTCATTTATCTCACCCACCATCTGAAGCATGGAAGCATAACCTCGCATCAAAGTTAAAGGAGAACGCAGATCATGGCTTACCATTGAAACAATATCTGATTTAAACGTATCAACTTCTTTAAATTGGGTTATATCTCGAAGTAAGCAAACCTTTCCGACAAGTTGCTCGTTTCTGATTACAGGTGATACGGTAGTAAAAAACACTCTACGATTGGACAATTGGATCTCACGCGAGGTATCTCGATTCGTCGTGTCTTTGATTAACAAATCCAATAATTCTTCGTGTTCAATAACCTCTTCTACCTTTAATCCC
>DAOUGX010000371.1:0-1895 GCA_034428855.1 Anaerolineaceae bacterium
TCGGGACCAGGTCGATACCATCGAAGAGCTGATCAAAGCAAGTCCGATCGTTGAAGTTTTTTTGAAACCTGGCAACATTTTTACCAACCTCAATGGTTCTCAGAAATGAAGCAAATGCCTGACACACATCCATTATCCACAGATTCAATCATTGACCTGCACCTGCATACTACTTTCAGTGATGGTACCTGGACGCCGGAAATGTTAATGGATTACCTGGTTCAGGAACAATTCAGCCTGGCAGCTATCACCGATCACGATCGGGTAGATACTGTTGACGCACTTCAACAACTTGCCCTGTCCAAACACCAACCTCTCATCACGGGTGTTGAAATGACCACTTTGTGGAAAAACGATTTGTCAGGCAAAGATGAAATGTCGGGATCGGAAAACATGACAGATTTACTTTGTTATGGATTCGAATCCACTCCAAATCGATTAAACGATTTGGCTATGAATTTGTTTCAACGTCAATGTGAGAACACGCGGGAAGTCTTCGAAAACCTGAACCAGAAGGGGTACGAATTTGCTTCCGATCCAGACGCGTTACCTATGATTCTCGAACAGCCCAGCCCTTTACAGCCACATGCGCTGGCTGCTTTATTAAGAAGACACGGATTTGGTGCCGGGAATCCTTCAGCCGGGAAAATTGTTCTGGACGCAGGTTGTGTTTTTGTGATGAATGATCTGGCAGAAGTCGTGGAGGCTGCACACCAGAGTGGAGCTGTTTGTCTCATTGCCCATCCTGGTGCTAAAGATGGATTCGTGACCTATGATCTTCAAATGTTGAATGAACTCAGGGGGGAAATCCCAATCGATGGACTGGAAGTCTATCACCCGAAACATTCCCCAGAACAAACTCAAATGTATTTGAAATATGCACAGGAAAACCATTTATTGATCAGTTCTGGATCAGACTCACATAAGCCAGAAAAACCACCGATCAAATACATGGCAATCCAATGCCATGATTTATTAGAAAGATTAGGTTATTCGATCCATGAGCAATGACTCTGCTGGAGGTTGACATAAACATGATATTAAAAGTAAATATACAACGAGCTTTCTCATTAACCTCTGATTTGGTAAGACACATGGAAGAGGAATCCTTAACCCTGAAATTACCAAATTTACCATCCAACCAAATTTCTGGGCAATTATGGTGTATCGTTGGAGCGCGCGAAAGTTATCTTAAAGCCATTCAGGCAGGAGAATGGAAAGGTTTCTCCTGCAGCTTAAAAACACCTGGTATCAAACATTCAGTACTCGAAGCTTTGGATGCAACCTATCTACTCCTGGATCAATTAAGTTTCGAGAATTTATCCGATAAACAATTGAAATTTGCCTTCGATCTATTGGAACATGAAATCCAGCATCACGGTCAATTGATCCGATTTATTTATGGCAACCATTTAACATTCCCTGAAAGTTGGCATAAACGATATACCGTCTAATTACTCTTTTTCTTACGGGAAACACTGATTGCAACTGCGACTACTGAAATAAAAACCACTGCAATTAATACACTTGAATCCATATTTTTTTCCTTATTGATGAATTTTATTATGCAGCCAATTTTATTTTTACCGGTCATGAAAATCATCCCCCATACGCATGTTTTATAACTGGTCAATTGACCAGAAAATTATTATTTGATCAGGTAAACTCATTGTTTATGTTGGCTTTGTTTTTTAAGTTTCAGGAATTCAATCAACGCCCAAATGGAAATCAAAAGTGCCAGAATGAGAAGTGCAATTGAAAGATAGACTGTATCCTGTAAACCAGCTACCTGTGCTTGTACAGGCGCAAATGTCGCCCCAAATTCCAGAAAACCACCATTATAAAATGCCACCCGGTTCTCCCATATTGTACTTAACACTGCAATTCCAGTTGTC
>DAOUGX010000372.1:0-2393 GCA_034428855.1 Anaerolineaceae bacterium
ACGTGGAACTTACATCTTACCAGAGGTGCCGGCCAATGAAGCTGAAAAATCCAAAGAGTTAGACCGCTTATCCCGCGAATTTCTCGATCAGATGAAAAGCAAAGGGTTTTCCTTAGCTGAAATTCAGGCAGTATTTCAACGCAATTTGCGGGAAAGAAGAAAGCTGGAGGAAACCAGTGGTGGCTGAAAGAAATGTTTCGGCAGTATCATGAAAAACATTGGAAAATAGTTTCACGTGAAACATAAAGGAGAAATATGAAAGCAAGAACGGTTTTATTCTGGACAATTATTTTGAGTATTGCGGCAATAGGGCTGGGTTTAGCGCTGGAACCACGCTTTCCGGAACAAATGGCCATCCACTGGAATGAGCAGGGTGAAGCTGATGGTTATGGTTCCCGCTTTATGGGGATCTGGTTTTTACCCCTGATGACGATTGGATTAACCCTGTTGTTATTAGGAATTCCAAAGATCGACCCGCTGAAAAAAAATATCGATCAGTTTAAGAAAGAATACTACACGTTTATTTTGCTTTTCGTGTTCTTTTTCATTTATTTACATGGCATCAGTTTATTGTTCAATCTGGGAGTGCAATTTAATTTGCTGACGGTTATGATTCCGGCATTTGCGGGTTTCTTTTACTACATTGGTGTCATGATGGAAAAAGCCAAACGCAATTACTTCATTGGTGTTCGTACGCCATGGACATTAGCGGACGATGAGGTCTGGAATGAAACTCACCGGGTAGGTGCCAAGGGATTTAAGATTGGCGGCGTGATTACCTTATTGGGCGTGGTATTTCCCAGTCTGGCAATCTGGTTGATGATGGTGCCTTTGCTGGTTGTTTCAGTATTTATTGTGGTGTATTCCTATGTGGTGTTTCGTCGTCTCCACCCCAACGGGAATCAACAAAGTTAAATGTTTCACGTGAAACAAGTAAAGGATAAAAGCATGGAAAAAATTATTGAAGTTTCGCATTTGCAGCACAAATACGGTGATTTCCAGGCCATCAGGGATCTCACGTTTGATGTCCTGCATGGGGAGGTGTTTGGATTGCTCGGCCCGAATGGCGCTGGGAAAACCACCACAGTCCGATTGTTGAATGGTATGTTTGAAGCCAGTAGTGGGATGATCTCGGTCATGGGTTTTGATCCCATGAAAGCTGGGGAGAAGATCCGTGAAAATGCTGGCGTATTGACAGAAACACCAGCATTATATGAGCGATTAACAGCCCGGCAAAATCTGCGTTTCTTTGGGGTTTTGGCAGGGATGGATGACAAGCAAATCAGTCGCCGTTCAGAGGAGTTGCTGGAAATGTTTGATCTCCGGCAGCGGGCAGACGATCGTACCGGTACGTACAGTAAAGGGATGAAGCAGCGTCTGGCACTCTCGCGGGCCTGGTTGACCAATCCGAAATTGTTGTTTTTAGATGAACCGACCTCCGGGCTGGATCCGGAAGCGGCTGTCCAGGTGCGCGAGTTGATTGCAGATGTACGCCAGAGAGAGGGTACCACAGTCCTGATCTGCACCCATAATCTGGATGAAGCGCAACGCCTGTGTGATCGTCTTTTGATTATGCGTCAGGGCAGCTCGCTGGCGATGGGAAGCTTGGCGGAGTTACGCAAATTGGTCTCTCCGGGATTGTGGCTGGAAGTACATTTCTGGCAGCCATTTACCACCATGGATCAGATCAAATCCATTCCTGGTGTGTTGAGTCTGGATGAAAGTTCGTCCCAGAGTGTCAGAATAGAAGTGGAAGCGGAAGCCACGATTCCGCACGTGGTGGCCAGCCTGGTACGGATGGGGGGTCAGATCTTGCGACTGCAGCCGCAGGAAATACCCCTGGAACAGGTATATTTACAATTGCAGAATAGTAATCATGCAGGTCATAACGGCCATAATGGAGGTTTACAATGAACTGGCGAAAAATTCGAATAATAGCCTGGAAAGATATCCTGGAAGTACGCCAAAACAAATCGGTAATACTCTCTCTCTTACTGGTGCCCATTATCATCATGGTGGTGATGCCTACGATCATGTTGGTGATTGCCAATACCACCGGGTCGGCGGAAGCGTTTAATGATCCGGACCTGGCAATGATGTTTGAGCGCATGCCGGAGGTAATTTCCGGAATGTTCGCCGGAATGACAGATCTGCAAATGTCCATCGCGGTGATGTTGGGGCTTCTGTTTGCTCCGATGTTTTTGATCATGCCGTTGATGTTTTCTGCCAGCATTGCCGCAGAATCCTTTGCTGGTGAACGAGAGCGGAAAACACTGGAAGCACTGTTGTATACCTCTGCCACCGACACGGAGTTGTTCGTTGGTAAAGCACTGGCTGCCTTTATTCCTTCCATCCTGGTTACATGGGCCAGTTTCCTGGTCTATGCTGTAGTA
>DAOUGX010000373.1:0-11648 GCA_034428855.1 Anaerolineaceae bacterium
ACGCAAGAACTTTACACCTGCCCAAAAGATGGTGGAAATCTTGATATTGTTTTGGATGTTGCTTCCATCAAACGTAAATTTGAAGCGAGTGACATAACTTCAAGACGAGAAAATTATTTATGGCGATACTTGCCATTATTACCTGTACAAGATCCAGGGTTTGAAGGAACTCCCTTCCGTATGGCAGGGGGAACTCCTATTTATTCTCCGTGGCAGCTAAAAAATGAGTTGCATTTGAAGAATTTGTGGATAAAAGATGAAGGAAAAAATCCTACAGCTTCTTTTAAGGATCGAGCCAGTGCGATTGTGATAGCCAGGGCAAAAGAAATTGGGTCCGATGTGGTTGTAACAGCATCGACTGGGAATGCTGGAGCAGCATTGGCTGGCCTGGCAGCGTCAGTTGGACAAAAAGCAATTATTTTTGCTCCAAAAACTGCTCCTCCAGCAAAAGTTGCTCAATTACTCGTCTATCATGCAGAAGTCATTCTTGTAGATGGAAATTATGATGCAGCTTTTGATCTTTCGGTTGAAGCAACAAACGAATTTGGTTGGTATTGCAGAAATACTGGGTACAATCCTTTTACTGTAGAAGGTAAGAAAACAGCAGCTTTTGAAATCTGGGAAGAAATTGTTGTTAACCAATCGATTGTAAATCAACCTCTTTCAATTTTTGTGAGTGTAGGAGATGGGAACATTATTTCCGGAATTCACAAAGGATTTAAAGATTTAGTTTCTTTGGGTTGGTTAGAACATATGCCTCGAATTTTTGGTGTTCAATCAGAAGGTTCAGCAGCTGTGGCAAATGCCTTTTTCAATAAAACGGAAATTATTGAACCAGTAAGAGCTGAGACCATTGCAGATAGTATTTCGGTTGATTTACCTCGTGATGGAGTTAGGGCTGTTAGAGCTGCATCACAAACCAGAGGATCATACATCCTGGTAAAAGATGAGCAAATCCTTTCATCAATCTCTGAACTCGGTAAAGTTGGAATTTTTGCTGAACCTGCAGGTGCAACTGCATATGCAGGCTTGGTAAGTGCAGTCAAATCAGGTATGATAAGGTCAGAAGATCCGGTTCTGGTGGTAAATACTGGGTCAGGCCTAAAGGATATTCGAGCTGCTATGATGGCGGTTAAAGAAGCACCTATTATTGAACCAACCATGCAATCCTTGAAAAAATATCTCCAAAAGAATAAAGAGTAAGATGTGGAACAATCACCAGTCATAACAATTATTGCACCTATTTTTAATGAATTGGAAAATTTACCAATTCTCCACAAACGTGTCAGTGATGTCATGGACAAGAGTCAATTATCCTGGGAATTAATTCTTGTGGATGATGGCAGTTCGGATGGCTCGACTGATTTGATCAGAGACCTGGCGAAGAAAGATGATCGCATTCGACCAATCATTTTTGCCAGGAATTTTGGACACCAAATCGCGGTTACTGCAGGGCTAGATTATAGCCGTGGTGATGCGGTGGTCATTATTGATGCAGATTTACAGGATCCACCCGAAGTAATATTGGAATTAATAAAAAAATGGCAGGAAGGCTTTGAGGTCGTCTACGCTGTCCGCTCTGAAAGAGAAGGGGAGACATTCTTCAAGAAAATTACTGCCTCTGTCTTTTATCGACTGATATTTAGAATTACTGATGTGAAAATTCCTATGGACACGGGCGATTTTCGGCTGATGGATCGCAAAGTAGTTAATGTCATGAATTCTATGCGGGAACATCATCGTTTTCTTCGTGGAATGTCAGCCTGGGTAGGATTTAAACAAATTGGTGTTTCTTACAAAAGAGCCGCTAGATTCTCAGGAGAGACGAAATATCCTTTTAAGAAAATGTTGAAATTGGCATTAACTGCGATTACGGGTTTCTCCTACGTACCATTACAGATTGCTACCTATATGGGATTTATTTCTGCAGGTGTCAGTCTGATCGCAATTCCGGTAGTTATCCTTATGAGAATTTTAGGATCCCAACAATTTACTGGTCAGGCAACAACCTTAATAGCTGTGTTATTTCTTGGTGGTGTCCAATTGATTTCACTGGGAATTTTGGGGGAATACATTGGAAGAATTTATGATGAAGTTAAAGGTCGACCACTTTATATCGTTAGTGAAGCACCTTCTGATAATATAAATAAAAAAGGATAGGATAATAATTATGGCAAAAATAGATTTTTCAATCAACGAAGAAGCAAGAAATCGATCAGTCCAGCGGGCAAAAGAAAGAAATATTATTCTCCCAACTCTTGCACAGCAAAGAAATCCAGAATTAATTCCAAATGCGATTAAAGAAGAATTATCAAATATTGGATTATGGGACATTCACCCAAGAAACTTATTCCGAATTACGTGGAAAAACGAACCCAAAGCATTTGGTGGAAAATTCGGTGGAGTCAATTATGTAGAATTACCGTCATCTTTAACGGGTGTTAAAGCAAGAATTATCATGATGGTTGGCAAATGGTTCCCAACAGGTGCTCATAAAGTAGGCGCTGCGTATGGTTGTTTGGTTCCGCGTTTAGTGACAGGACAATTTGATCCAACCGTCCATAAAGCAGTGTGGCCGTCTACGGGTAATTATTGCCGAGGTGGAGCTTACGATTCAAAATTGTTAGCCTGTGATTCAATTGCAATCCTTCCTGAAGAAATGAGCCAGGAAAGATTTGATTGGTTGAAAAATGTCGCTACCCAGGTTATTGCCACACCAGGTAGTGAATCAAATGTAAAAGAAATATTTGACAAATGTTGGGAGTTGAGACAATCTGGCGAACCACTGGTCATATTCAACCAATTCGAGGAGTTTGGGAATTACATCTGGCATTACAGTGTTACCGGACATGCCATGGAAGAAATATTAAAAGCAGAAATGGGACCAACGAGTAATTTTGCTGGTTTCTGTGCGACTACCGGATCAGCCGGGACCATTGGAGTTGGGGATTACTTAAAACAATTATTCCCTACCTCGAAAATTGTTGCGTCTGAGGCTTTACAGTGCCCAACCTTATTGAACAATGGTTTTGGAGCACATAGAATTGAAGGAATTGGTGACAAACACGTTCCCTGGATCCACAATGTCAAAAATACAGACCTGGTAACCGCAATTGACGACAATTCAGTAGTGAAAATTGTTCGTTTATTCAATGAACCTGAGGGTAAACAATATTTAGCTAAGAAAGGTGTTCCTGAGAATATCATTCAAAACTTGTATTTATTTGGTCATTCCGGAATTGCGAATATGTTGACTGCCATAAAATTCGCAAAGTATTATGAATTGACTGAAGATGATATTGTTTTAGCTGTATTAACTGACTCCATTGAATTGTATGATTCTCGAATTGTTGAATATCGCAATCAATTTGGTGAATATACCAGCCATGATGCAGCCGAAGGATTTGCATCAGCATTGATGGGCGAATCTACCGATAATATGATGGAATTAACCTATCAGGATCGTAAACGTGTACATAATCTGAAATACTACACCTGGATTGAACAACAAGGTAGAACATATAATGAGATTATGGACCAATGGTACGATAAAAATTATTGGACAGGTTTCCAATCACAAATTAATGAAATCGATGAGTACATTACTGAATTTAATGATCGAGTTGGTTTATTGAAAAAATATAATTAATTCCTGAAAAATTTTTGAAAAGAAGGGTTCTATGGTATACAATCATAGAACCCTTTTCATAAAAAAACAAAAATGAAAAATCAGATTTTCCCCGCAGATTCAGATTTAATATTAGTAGCAATCATTCCAAAACCTGAAGATTTTGAAATAGCAAGATTATTAGGATGGTATCGGATCCCATTGAAGAATGCTCCAAAAGTCATTTCTGTAGATTATTTGGCTTTTTATCAAACAGCAGCTTTTGATGAGGATAATCGGTGGCAAATTAATTACATTGCTCCTGTTCGGGGACATGAATTAACCACAAGGGCTCAATTATTCAGGGATCAACCGGACCATCCAAGGGCAAATGAAGAATACTTCAAAATACAAATCGGAAATTTAATTGCACTCGATAGACCTATTCAAGCAGATCGATGGCGAAGAATTACATTTTTTTATACAACTGGTTCGTTAATAAAGAATGCAATCTCTGTAAGAGATTTAATTGTTGAAGGAGAAGAGAGAGATTTACTTTGGAGATCATTGAAGGAAAGAGCTTTACAGAACAATGGGGGAGAAACATCAAATACGAATCTTGAAAACATTGATGTGGACTTTTGGAAGATACTTCTAGAATGGGATAAAATCAAAGAAGATAAAAAAAATTAGAAAACGAGGTCGATATGAAGACAATTATTAGAGGTGGGACGATTATTTCTGCTTCTGATGAATGCAAAGCTGATATCCTGATTGATGACGAAAGAATTTCTCAAATTGGGATAAATTTATCCACTGTCGAAGTAGATCAGATAATCGATGTTTACGGAAAATTAATATTGCCAGGAGGGGTAGATCCACATACTCATTTTGACCTTCCGATGTTTAATACAATCTCGTCAGATGATCACTATACTGGCCATAAAGCAGCTGCTTTTGGAGGAACAACCACAGTATTGGATTTTGTTCCACAAAGTGGAGACGATTTGAAAAAGGATGTCTCTACCTGGCTGGGAAAATCAGAACCAAAAGCAGCAATTGATTATGGTTTTCATATGAATATCTCCCATTTTAATGATACCGTTGCGGATCAGATTCCCTCATTAATCGATGAAGGAATTACAACTTTAAAAGTTTTTACAGCATACAACTCCACCTTGCGATTACATGATCTCGATATTTTCAAAGTCATGCGCATAGCAAAAGACAATGGATTTTTAACAATGTTACATGCAGAAAATGGAGATGTAATAGAAGTTCTAGTTCAGGAAGCATTAAAGAATGGTAAAACCTCACCTGAATGGCATGCCCATACCAGACCAGCCTGGGGAGCAGTGGAAGCAGTTGTTCGTGGAATCTCATTAGCAGCACAAGCAGATACTTCTTTGTATATAGTACATATGAATGCAGCGGGAGAAGTGGATCAGTTGGCTTATGGAAGAGAAATGGGGGTTGCAGTTATGGGAGAAACGTGTCCCCAATATCTATTTTTCACCGAAGAACATTTAAAACGTCCCGACGGAGCCAAGTGGATTTGTTCCCCTCCGATGCGCAAAGAAGAGGATAATGATCGATTATGGTCTGGGCTGATGGATGGAACCATCCAGGTTTTAGCCACCGATCATTGTTCATTTTTCTTCAATGGAACTAAACCGATTATATATGAAGGAAAAGAAATAAAAATTCCTGGGAAAGAATTAGGTAAGGATGATTTCACCAAAATTCCGAATGGATTACCGGGAGTTGGTGATCGCCTGCCAGTATTTTGGACGGAAGGTGTTGTCAAAGGAAGGATCTCTCCACAACAATTTGTGGCATTAACCGCCACCAATCCCGCAAAAATATTTGGTTTATATCCCAAAAAAGGAGTAATTCAGCCTGGAAGTGATGCAGATTTAGTAATTTGGGATCCGCAGAAAAAAGTACATTATGGGTTGGATTGGTCACAGCAACGCACAGATTATAATCTGTATGATGGTTGGGAATTGATAGGTTTTCCTGAAAAGGTTTTCTTAAGGGGAAAATGTATAGTTGATGGACGAAATTGGCTAGGAAAACCTGGATTTGGGAAATTTATCAAAAGAAAACCATTTAGCCAGGTTATTTGATTAGAAACCCATGTTAACCCTATTACCAATTGGTCTTAATATCATTGCAGCAATTGTATTATTTACATTATCCAGAATAAAAACAAACATTGGTAGAGCCTGGTTAATAGCAGCAATTTTTTCGTTATTAAATTGGGGACTGATCCTTTCATTCAATTGGTTATATCCATTTCAATTTGTTATACCTGAATGGTTTCCCATCGGTGAATTGTATCAAAGAGGAATAATTTTCCAACTGGATTCGATCTCCTGGCCTTTATTATTATCTTTAGCTGCAGTTCAAGGTGCAGTCATCATAACTGATTCCTCACGGTTGCAGGAAATACCAAAAGTTTCGATTTGGTCAGGTGTATTTCTTGTTTATTCCGTTGGGATGTTAGCAGTACTTACCAACAGTATTATTTCGATATTTCTTGTTTGGGCTATAGTAGATGTTATTGAATTGATCATTCTTATTCGCACAACCAGTTCCAACCAAACAATTAATGAGATTGTAGTTTCATTCGGTGTAAAAATACTTGGTTTATTCTTTCTCATATTTGGCTTATTGGTGAGTTATGAGCAAAATTCACCAATACAGATAGGAAAGGATATCAATAATATTGGAATTTATATTTTGATTGCAGTCGGTTTACGGTTAGGAGTAATTCCTTTTAATTTACCTTTTATCAGTGGCTCGCCTGTGCGACGTGGGTTGGGAAATTCTATACGCATGGTCAGTGTCGCCGCTTCATTAATTGTTTTATTACGTTTACCCATCAGCTCATTTGAAGAAGCAGCTTTCAATATTCTTCAGATTTTAACTGCAGTTGGAATTTTATTTGGCGCTATTATGTGGTTGGGGTCTTCTTCTGAACTGGAAGGACGTCCTTATTGGATAATCAGCATGTCTGGATTAGCCATTTATTCCTCCATTAACGGAAATCAAATATCAAGTTTAGTCTGGACTCTGGCGATGATTTTGTGTGGATCAGTATTATTTTTATATTCGTCAAGGGGAAAGAAATTGTCAACTATCCCTTTATTGGCTGTAATTGGATTTGCAGGGTTGCCTTTTACGCCTTCATCCCCAGGTTGGTTTGGTACAATTATTTCGGGTGAAGGATTTGGAAACATAATTATGGTTGTCTCAATCATAATTTTGATACTTGGTTTCTTAAACCATGCGACTGTGATAGAAAATGTTCTCACCACAAAAGAAAAATGGGTCTGGATAACATATCCAATTGGTTTGTTGATTCTGATTATTACCCAATGGTTGATATTTTTAATCAGTGATTTGCAATGGGATATTTCAGGAAATTTCGTTATCAGTTTAATAACTTTTCTAATTCCCATGCTTCTTTTTTTTCTCACAAGGAAATTTATTCAAACCTCCGAGTATTCAAAATTCTTACAAGGTATATTGAAACCTTTGGGTTTCGTAATCAAAGAATTCTTAAGTTTTCGCTGGTTGTATCGGATTATCTGGACAATTTTAGGACTCATCCAACGGATTATTTTATTACTCACTGGTTTACTTGAAGGTCAAGGTGGTATTTTGTGGGTGATTGTGTTTTTGCTTATGATAATCACTCTGGTTTCTTCCGGAGACTTATCATAAATGAATTCCTTGCTTGATTATTTTCCAGTGATATTAGCCGGATTTTCATCTTTATTTCTATTTATCAATAAAAAATGGAGATGGAATATTCTTGCATTGGCTTTTATTTATGTTTCTGTTTTTTGGATGGTTCTTCAGGTTTGGTCGCTGGGATTGGCCGTTGTGAAACTAATAGCGGGCTGGATGGCTGGAGCAATTTTGGGTTCTTCAGTAAAAGAAGATATCGTCGTGCAATTAGATGAAAGTAAACTGGAACAAAGATTTAAGATTATTATTGGTGTCATCATTTGGATATTCAGTTTTTCAATCACTCAAAACATAGCGAAATGGTTGCCCATTCCTGACCCACTAATTTTAGGGGGTGTGTTATTGGTAATCATGGGTGTTTTGCAAATCGGAATGTCCATTCGACCTGTCAGGATAATTTTTGGTTTATTAACAACTTTCTCTGGATTTGAAGTACTCTACGCAGGAGTTGAAAAATCAGTATTAGTAGCTGGATTCTTAGTCATCATTACATTGGGAATTGCTTTGGTAGGCGTACTTTTTATCCAACAGGAAGAAGGAGAATTCATTTGAGCGCTCCGATCATTTGGATCATTATTCCATTAATCATTTCGATCATTCTATTCATCGTAAGAAGTTATCGTTTGTTATCAATAATTGCTGGTGGAATTACTTCCAGTCTACTTGCATTAATGGCATTTACATTCAAAATTGAAAGTGTTTTTCCTGTAGGGCCGATTTCATTTGAGATTCCTGCAACTCTCAACCTGTTAGGAAGAAATTTTACAATTCTTGACAGTGAAAGACTTATTGTCGGAGTGATTTTCTCAATGGGAGCATTTTGGATTTTCGGCTCCAGAATAGCCGGTGCAAATAGTTTTTTTGTTTCAATAATAATGGCCATCACTACGCTTTTCATCGCTGCTTTATCGGTCGATCCTTTTTTATATGCTGCTTTGATCATTGAGATCGCAGTTTTGGTCAGTATTCCAATTTTTTTCCAACGTTTACAACCAGTAAAACATGGGGTGATCAGATTTTTGGTATTTCAAACGTTAGCCGTTCCATTTATTCTATTTTCCGGGTGGGCTTTTAATGTTGCTCCTTCCAGTGTTAATAGCCAAATGGCCTATACGCAAGCAGGAATTTTATTATTTATTGGCATTGGGCTTTGGTTAGCAATTTTCCCGTTTTATACATGGGTTCCATTACTGGCGAAGGATGGTCATCCATATTCCGCGGGATTCATTTTCAGTATGTTCCTGAGTACAATATTGTTGTTTTTGATGGATTTTTTCAATAATTTTAATTGGTTAAGAGAAGAAGCTATTTTATTAACGGTCAGTCAAACGCTGGGGATTGTCATGATTGTTTTGGGTGGTCTCTTCGCAGCATTTCAAAAAGAGGTATCTCGTCTTTTAGGTTATGCTGTCATGGTTGAAATTGGGTTTTCTTTATTAGCTTTGAGTCTATTCCAGGAAATTGGTTGGCGTTCTTATGTATTGCTATTGGTGCCAAGGTTATTTGCTATAGCAATTTGTGCGTTATCGATCTCAGTTTGGAAGAATTTGGAAATAAATATGGAAATGAGTTCCTTTTCAGGACAAGTTTATAAAACTCCTTTCGCATTGGTCGGCTTTTTCACAGGTTGGTTTACCTTTGCTGGTTTGCCACTTTTTCCTGGATTTCCGACCAAATTACCAATTTTGATTGGATTGAGTCAGTTTTCAATTAATCCAATCATTTTTGTCGCCATTGGTTTATTTGGTTTATTTGTCTCAGGGTTCAGATTTATATCAATAGTATTTACTAAACCTGAAAAAGAAAGTGTTCCAATATCAGAACCATTAATTCAAAAAATTTATTTTATTTTTGGTATTATTCTCTTGATATTAATGGGAATTCTCCCAAACATATTTTTAAATCCATTTTTGGAAATCTTATCAGCATTTGTCAACTTAAAATGATTTCAAAAATGAACAAATCATCAAAATGGTATAATCTTCGCTAGATTAAATCAGTAAATCCTTATGGAGCAAAGATGGATTTTGAACAATTACTTAAACGGTTAGAATGGTTGGATGAAGAACGTAGAAAAGACAAATTAATCATTGCTTCTTTAGATGACCGATTGAGAAAGGTGGAAGGAAACAGTACATCCTACTTACAAGAAAATCGAGAAATGTCGAATGAATTAAATCGACTTAAAACGATACCATCAAGATTTGATACGGTTGATGCTGCCATTTCACAACTAAGGATTGAATTTACACGATCAGTTGAAAGTATTGAGAAGACAAGGATTGAAAAAGATCGTGAAATTGAAAAAATTCGATTGGCAGATTTGGAATCAATAAATTCCTCAATTGCGAATGTACGGAAGGGTCTGGAAGTTCTTCCAGAAATGAAGAAGGATATTAAAGCCAGAGAAGAAGAAGAACACAGATTAATAAAATTAATTGGTGAATTTGACAAAAAATTACTCGATATCAAACGGTCTGATGAGGAATACCGTCGTGCACAGAAAATTCTAGAAGAAAATGTGAGACAGGATTCAAAAAGAATATTAGATCTTCAGGGCGAGATTGCCTCAACCAGAAAAAGAATTGAAGAACAAAGGGGAAAAATCGATTTAGCTACTGAAAATTTAAGAAAAATAGAAATGCGCCAAAATGAGTTATTAAATTCTGAAAGCGATAGGAAACAATCCCAAGTAGCTTTTATTGAAAAATATAACATGTCTCAAGTAGAAAAAGACCGGGTATGGAAAGAATGGCAAACAAAGTTTGAAGTCATTAGTAATCAAGCCATCAATCTGGACGAACAACTTCAATCTTTGGATGCTACCCAACGTGCAATCCGGCACTCTCAAACGGCTTTTGAAGAGATTACACAAAAATTTGAGCGACGAATTAATGAGATTACAGAAATGCAACGATTGGTTGAAGATCGTATGCGTCAGGATTGGATTTCCTTTAAAGCCGATGATCAAAAAAGATGGTCAAACTATATGATTTCGCAAGAAGAACAATTTCAAGAGACAACACGAATTTTTGAGAAATTTGAAAATCGACTATTACAGCTGGAAGAAATCTCTCAGGAATTAGATGATTTAACCAATCAAATCGTGCATTCAAATGAAAGATCATTACAATCACTATTCAAGTTTGTAAAAGAAATCAATGAAGATTTTTCTGATAATTTTGATGTGAAGAGAACGTAGACCATGTATGTCATCGGGACTGCAGGACATGTTGATCATGGTAAATCTACATTAATCAAAGCATTAACTGGAACTCATCCTGATCGTCTAAAAGAAGAGCAAGATCGTCAAATGACGATTGATTTGGGATTTGCCTGGTTAAGTTTGCCTGATGGTGAAGAAGTTGGAATTATTGACGTTCCAGGTCATCGAGATTTTATTGAAAATATGTTAGCAGGGGTTGGTGGAATTGATGCAGCATTATTTATTATTGCGGCCGATGAAGGTGTCATGCCACAAACAAAAGAACATCTGGCAATTCTGGATTTATTACAGGTGAAAAATGGGATTATCGTTTTAACAAAAGTTGATCTCATCAATGACCCTGATTGGTTAGATCTGGTTGAAATGGATGTTCATGATGCAGTTAAAGGTACGATTTTTGAAAATTCACCAATTATACGTGTTTCAGCACTAACAAAGGCGGGAATTAACGAACTCATTAATACGTTACAAGTTTTACTATCTTCAGTTAAACCTAAACCGGATTTTGGAAGAGGTCGCCTGCCGATTGATCGTGTATTTTCCATTACAGGTTTTGGAACCATTGTTACAGGAACGCTTTTGGATGGTATTCTACAAATTGGTCAGGAAGTTGAGCTGTTACCAGAAAGAATTAAAGTTCGTATTAGAGGTTTACAAACCCACAAGAAAAATGAAAAAATTGCAACTCCTGGGAGTAGAACTGCTGTGAATTTGTCTGGGGTAGATATTGATGAAATTCGGCGAGGTCAGGTGCTTGCCATTGCAGATAAATATCAACCCACGCAGAGATTTGATGCTGAAATACGAGTGCTATCTTCATCTACTTTTCGCATCAAGCATAATCAAACGATAAAATTATTTATTGGTACGTCCGAAGTGTTATCAAGAATTCGAGTTTTAGGAAGAGATGAAATAAATCCTGGTGAGAATGGTTGGGTTCAAATTGAACCAGTTATCCCGATTGTTGGAATTCGTGGTGACCGTTTTATCATTCGCATTCCTTCACCGGGCGAAACGATCGGCGGAGGGATGATCGTGAATTCCAACCCGGGTCGA
>DAOUGX010000374.1:0-1509 GCA_034428855.1 Anaerolineaceae bacterium
TTCAGAAAAAAATCATAACAGTAGCAGATTTAAATAAAGCTCTTTTTGCTCAGTTGGAAAAATCCAACCAGGGAGAAGAGATCCCTTTGGGAAAAATTTTGGTGGAAATGCAGTTAATCGACCAGGATATTTTGGATGAAGCAATTACTGAACAATTAATTCGATTTCGGGATGCTCTGGAACAAAGTAACCGGCAACTCGAACAACGAGTTCAGCAAAGAACCGCAGAACTTCAGGACGCACTAAATAAAATTAATGAACTGAATCAACTTAAAAACAATTTCATTTCTAATATATCCCATGAATTAAGAACGCCACTTACTCACATAAAAGGATATCTTGACCTGCTGATTTCTAAAGACTTAGGACCAATTTCCAATGAGCAATCGGATGTTTTGGAAATAATGGAAAGAGCATCAGATCGATTAGAAAGATTAATTGAGGATCTGATCATGTTTACATTTGCTGAACACGAACAGGTCATGATTTCTCCTTTTGAATTTGATTTAATTTTATTGACCCGTGAATTACTGGAAAACTTCCAAAACCTTTACCCAAACAATCATTTCAAGTTTGATGTGACTCCATTTTGTGATTCAATATTTGTTTATGCAGATCGCAAAAGGGTTTATTGGGTTTTAAATCAACTTTTAGACAATGCTGTGAAATTTTCCAAAAAAGAATCTAGTGTTGTATTATCTCTGATTGATCAGCAAGAAAGTGTTACTATCATTGTGAAGGACGATGGAATCGGTATACCAAAGGAAAGAATTCAGGAAATTTTTGAACCATTCCACCAACTGGACAGCTCTTCCACACGTAAAGCAGGAGGAGTTGGCTTAGGTCTTGCACTGGCTAAGAAGATAATAGAGTCTCATGGTACTACCTTGAATGTGATATCGGAAGTTAATCATGGCAGTGCATTTGATTTTTCTTTGAAGAAATTGATAAAATAAAACAATGATCGAACCTCTTCTACCCATTAAAACAGAAACTCTTTATTCTCTCAGTAAAATCTGTTGGGAATCATTAAATTGGAAACAGGCGTTGGATGTAATTTGCAGTGAAATCAGACCTTATTTTATATTTGATAATCTAGCTGTGTATCTATATGATGAGACTCATTCAGATTTAGAAATTGCCTACGCTCGTGCTACAGGTAGGGGAAAAAATAAAGAAGCAGATGTTGCATGGGGAGAAAGTGTTATTTCAGATGTCATCAAGAGTAATCGCACTATTTTGTCTGAACCTGATGAAAATGAACAGGATCGATTAAAAAAACCACTTATTTTAGCCATTCCCCTTCAATCCAAAAAAGCGGAGGTAGGTGTAGTTGTATTTATCCGTTTCGGAACGCCGATATTTACAAAAGATCATATTAATTTTGCTGAATTTATGTCTTCTCAAATATCATCCATGATTCTTCGTCAGGAACGCGAATCCATCATTAACCAGTTACAGGAACACATTCAAACCCTTCAGATCCAGGATGATTTCATCTCCACCCTC
>DAOUGX010000375.1:0-2262 GCA_034428855.1 Anaerolineaceae bacterium
TCTTTCCCGATGGTAGCGAATGCGACGAATGGGCTTATTACCGGGGTGAGTGCAAACCTGGAGATAGTCTCAATATGGATGCAAATATGCCTAACCCTGCTTCGGTTTTTTGTGAAGAAAATGGTGGTACCGTGGAAATTCAAACAGCTGAAGACGGTTCACAATCTGGTATTTGTGTCTTCACAGATGGTAGTCGCTGTGATGAATGGGCTTTCTTCAGGAGTGAATGTCAGCCAGGAGCTACTCCATCCGATTCATCGACTGATTCGTTGAATTATGACATTGAAAAAGCCAGCGATGGCTGTAATGTTTATATTGATCATTCCATGGGTTATTCTCTGCATTTCCCATCAGATTCTACCATTATTGAAAATGATGAACCTACCAGAAGTTTCACCATTGAAGGTCCATTGGTCAATGATGAGCACTGGCCAGTGATATTTATTGCCCATCCACAAGATCGAGAGGATTATCGCCCTCCTGAGGATGCAGATTTATTAACCTGGCTTCAGGACAATTACTTAATCGATGGAGAATTCATTGATGAAATTCAAATTGGGGGAACAAAAGCTATTCATACGCGAATTGAAAGTGTCAGCGGCCAATCTTATAACTTCGATCATTACTTCTTCGCTCATAAGAATCAACTTTATTCCATTGTTTTCCTGCACACGGACGGTAAAGAAGATTGGGACTTGTACAATCATATTTTAGGTAGTTTCGAATTCAGTCAATAAATCCAACTCTTCTCACCAGGCCTGTGAATCGGGTTATAATTAATTTGTTTGTGATCCAATCTGACGAGTAATCGCCTCTTTGTGGGGCGATTTTACCATTTGTCCGAGGTGTCTCAATCATTGACATTTAATTGGCAGAGACTTATAATCTCTCGCTTTGTGAGACAAGGAAATTATGAACATAGAAAATGAAAATGGAACCACCGTTCAGGTTCGATCGACTGATTTTAAACCACGCCGCAATTTAACCAACTGGCTGATTGGGAAACCTCTTAACACCGCAGATGCACCTCATCAAACCATTGGAAAATTAATCGGTCTGGCAGTATTTTCATCGGATGCATTATCCTCCGTGGCATATGGTCCGCAGGAATTAATGATGATGCTGGCAGCAGCCGGTATGGTTTCATTACAATATTCCTTGCCATTGGTTCTGTGTATTGTTGCATTATTGGCTATCCTCACAATTTCTTACGAACAGACGATTCATGCTTACCCAAATGGTGGTGGATCTTATATCGTCTCCAGAGATAACCTGGGTATTTTACCAGCACAGATTGCTGGAGCGGCCTTATTAACAGATTACATTTTGACAGTTGCTGTGTCTATTTCATCCAGTGTAGCTCAGATCGCTTCGGCTTTTCCAGGTCTTTATCGCTGGCGTGTAGAGTTGGCAATTTTCTTCATCATGCTCATTATGATCATCAATTTGCGTGGCGTCAAAGAATCAGGAGTAACATTCGCCATTCCAACCTATTTTTTCATTGTGATGATGTATATCACCATAATTGTTGGATTGGTGCGGTATTTTGCCGGAACATTAGGGATTGTAACGAATCCCCCTGAGTTAACCATCCTGGCAGAACCACAAGCCTTAGGATTATTCTTACTCTTAAAAGCCTTCGCCAGTGGTACTGCCTCTGTTACAGGTGTGGAAGCCATATCCGATGGTATTACTGCCTTTCGACAACCACGTAGTAAAAATGCAGGCACAACCCTGATCTTTATGGCGTTGATTTTAGGTTCCATGCTGATTGGAGTTACATTTCTTTCACAACAGGTGAGTGCGGTCCCATCAGAACATGAAACTCTGGTTTCCCAAATTTCAAGAACCGTGTTCGATGGTAGAGGTATTCTTTATCTCATGACGATCGTCGGCACCACGGTTATATTGGTTATGGCAGCCAATACCGCTTTTGCTGATTTTCCCCGGTTGGGAGCCATTACCGCTAAAGATGGTTTTTTGCCGCGCCAATTGACCTATCGCGGTAGCCGTCTGGTGTATTCTCGTGGAATCATGGCACTCGCAATTCTGGCTTCCTTATTAATCATCATATTCAAAGCCAATGTTTCCGGACTTATTCCGTTATATGCCATTGGTGTATTTCTATCATTCACATTATCTCAAAGTGGAATGGCTCACCGGTGGTGGAAAAGTGGACATTTAAAACCAGGAGAGGAAAAAGTAGAACCGGGTTCGGTCATCAAATTTGAAAAAAATTGGATGGTCAAAATGGTCATCAAT
>DAOUGX010000376.1:0-11133 GCA_034428855.1 Anaerolineaceae bacterium
CATCATAAAAGAATAAATGATCAGAATTTGTTAATTTTGCGATACTGGCACTTAAGGCTGATGAGGTTAATGGACCGGAAGCGATAATTGTGGGTGTTTGAGGAATTTCTTTAACCTCCTCACGAATAACTTGAATATTTGGATGTGAATAAAGGATGTTTGTTATTTTTTCTGAGAAGGAATCACGATCAACGGCTAATGCACCACCTGCAGGTAAGGCAACTTCATCAGCAACTTGCATTAAAAATGAATTTAATCTTCTCAACTCATTTTTTAAAACACCTGAAGCTCTGTCAGGTAAGTTTGATCCCAAAGAGTTTGAACAAACCAATTCAGCAAATTGGTCAGTAGTGTGTGCCCCGGTCTGAATTTTTGGCCTCATTTCATAAAGGTTTACTTTGAAACCTGCATTGGCCATTTGGAAGGCTGCTTCACAACCTGCTAAACCTGCTCCGATGATTGTAATTGTTTCATTCATCAAAATTCACCTCGAACTATATTTTACAACACAAAATTTCCTTGGCATACAACTTGCAACATTGTGATACATAGATATACTTATTAGAGAGGACTATAAAATGCTCCAATATCAATATCAAGTACATAAGCCGTTGACTACAGCGCACCTGGCGCAAACAATGACATTACTCAGCTTGTCTGCCTTCGAATTGAAACAACAAATCGATTCAGAACTGGCAGCAAATCCAGCGCTTGAGATCATTGAAGAAAGACGCTGTCCCCATTGTAAAAGAGTTTTGCCGGACAATGGAGCCTGTCCGATTTGCTCTCGTCCAATGAATGCAGACATTAATGAACCAATTGTCTATGTATCTCCTATGGAAGATTTTGTCCCACAATCTGATTATGATGATTCAGATTATTCTGAAGAACCCTTTTCTCCTGTAACCGATGATCTAACGACTTATGTTATTAAACAGATCGCTCCTGAACTAACTAAAGATCAACAACTGATTGCCATTCATTTATTGACTAACCTGGATGATGATGGTTTTTTGAGTGTGAATTTAGCCGATGTCGCCAGGTATTTTCATGTGCCGGTTTCAAAAATTGAGGAAGTTCAGAAAATTATTCAATTAGCCGATCCGGTCGGGGTTGGGTCGATAAATCCGCAACAAGCCTTATTAGTACAATTGGAAGTTTTATCTGATACGCATCCTGTTCCTGAATTTGCTCATGAAATTATTAAAGATTTCATGGATTTATTAAGCAAACGCCAACATGCTGAAATTGCTAAAAAATTAAAGATCAGTATTCAAAGGGTGGAAAAAATTGTTGAGTTTATTAGTGATAACTTGAATCCATTTCCCGCAAGATCACATTGGGGTACGGTTCGAAATCCAAGCACTCAGGATACCAATGTATATCATCGCCCTGATGTTATTATTACTTATGCAAATAATGATCCAAAATCCCAATTGATTGTTGAAATTGTTATGCCTTATTCAGGCACCTTACAAGTTAGCCCATTGTATAAACAAACCATTAAACAAACTGACGCAGAGCTAAAAGATGCCATGAAAGGGGATTTAGAACGGGCTTCATTATTTGTAAAATGCTTACAACAACGAAATCATACCATGCAGCGATTAATGCACGAATTGGTTATGATTCAGAAAACATACTTGACTAAAGGGGAAAAATTCCTAAAACCGATAACTCGAGCCAGTTTAGCTGAGGAACTGGAAGTACATGAATCGACAATTTCCAGAGCAGTTTCAGGAAAATCAGTACAATTACCTAATAAAAAGATAGTACCATTAGCAGCATTTTTTGATAGAAGTCTATCCGCAAGGACAATCTTGCGAGAAATTGTCTCAACTGAGACGAAACCACTCAGTGATACTGAAATACAAAAACAACTAAATGAAAGAGGTATTCCTGTAGCCAGACGAACTGTAGCAAAATATAGAGCGATGGAAGGAATCCTTCCAGCACATTTAAGGCAGGCGCCATAAGTTAATGAATTCTGATAAACCCAATTGGTTCAAAGAAGTTCTGATGGGAAAGGCACAGGATGATAGTGCCTCGATCTATAAGAATTTCTTAAACGCCATTCAGGATCCTGGGATCATTTTTGATTATTCAAAAAACCAAATAATCAGTTTTAATGTCAGTTTTCAAAAATTAACTGCATATTCTCATTCTGAATTATCCGTTTTATCGATTGATTCCTTATTTAACATAGAAATCATTCAATCTGCACCTATTGGCGATCCTTTCTTCTTGGAATTATTTAAGAGAAATAAACAACCTATTGATGCTTACGTAAGAAAATATCCAATTGACGAGAAAAATTCAAAATTTATTATTTTTATTAATGAAGAACAGGAATTCATTGAGAAACAGAAAGCATGGCATGATCAATTATTTCATACTATGCACGAATTACTGCGACTAATCGAAGAAGATGATTTAATCATTGCATTGCAAAAGGCCATAAAAGCGATTGAGAATTTTCTGGATACTTCACATGTATCCATTTTTCAGGTTAAAAGTGATATGCCTGAATTAACCCGATTGCCAGGAGAAACGAATAGTGATTTGCTACCATTTTCTTTGCCGTCCAGTGACATTCGTTTGGAGAGTAAAACATCTATTTGGACACCTGGGCATAGGGTAATCACTGAATTACACAAAATAGCACGAATCAATAATTTGTCCTACCTGGCAACCTCGGCTTTAGGACCTGGAAAGAGTGCTTCTGCTTTATTGGTGGTAGGTCAGAAGAGAAAACAACCTCCCAGAAATCTGCAAGCAATCATGGAGATGTTTTCAGCTGCGATTTCTTCCATCTTACAATATTTCATTCTGGTTAATGCTTTAAGATCGAAAATTGAATCTCAAGATTGGATGATAACTGTCAATAATGAAATTCTTGATCATGTACAGGATGGAATAATCATCATCAAACCTGATTTGAAAATATGGATGGTCAACCCAAGCGCTGAAATTTTACTTGGATATAGATCTAAAGAAGTAACGAACCAAACAATTGATAATATTCTGATCGGACCTGACAGCTTTCTTCCATTGTTAGAATCTTCAAAGACAGATTTCGCGATTCATCGATTAGGAATTGTTCACATTCACAATCGTAATGGTGATTCTGTTCCAGTTGACGCTCGTATAGTACCGGTGACACAAAATAATGAATTACTTTCCATCATTGTTTATTTACGCGATGTAAGTGAGAACGAAGAGATCAAAACACGTGCCCAACAATTGGAACACCGGGCAGTATTAGGAGAATTTACAGCAGTTTTTGCTCACGAAGTTAGAAATCCAATCAATAATATATCCATGGGATTACAAATCTTATCCAGAAGTTTCACTGAAGATCCTAAAAATAAAGACATGGTTGATCGTATGATTCATGATTGTGACCGTTTGACGCATCAAATGGAAGCAGTTTTAGCTTATTCAAAACCTTTTGATCCAAAATTTGAATCAGTGGATATTTCAATTTTATTACAAAGAATTTTGGATCGCTGGAAACCAAGAATGGCTAGAGTTGGAGTGCAGGAATTTATTCAAAAAAGTGAAAATTTACCATTAATCACCGCAGACCCGAGATTGTTAGAACAAGTTTTTACTAATTTAATTGGGAATGCAGTTGAAGCAATGACACCCTTACAAAAAGGAACGTTAGCTGTCCATATAGATATTTCCATGTCCATTTCAAATTACCCACAGATTGAAGTGAAAATTATTGATAGTGGTCCGGGAATTCCAGAAGAAGTACGGGGTCATGTTTTTGAACCTTTTGTCACAACCAAGAAAACAGGAACTGGTTTAGGTCTGGCAATCAGTAAGAGAATCATAACGGCTCATCGTGGTAATATTACCGTTGAGTCTTATCCAGGTGGTGGCACGGTCTTTGCTGTTTATCTTCCAACCAAACAAGGAGAATAAAGTACATGGGATATACAATTTTGATTGTTGATGACGAAGAAAATGCACGATCAAACCTTGAAGCATTTTTAACTCCTTTAGGATATGAAGTAAACGGAGTTGGTACATTGGGAGAAGCAAGACAGGAATTACAAAAAGGAAATTGTGATGTTGTTCTCCTGGATGTCCAATTACCGGATGGATTTGGACCCAACTTGTTATATGAAACAATAAATATGCAGTTGAGACCTCCTATGATCCTTATCACAGGATTTCCTGATATAGAAATCGCTGTAGAAGCGATGCGCAATGGTGCTCATGATTTTTTGATAAAACCAATAAAATTAGATCGGCTTGAATTGTCTATCCAAAGGGCAATAGAGATTGTAAAAATGCGGAGAGAATTAGCATTATTTCGTAATTCCCAAAAAAATAATGTTCAATTTGTTCAAGGCAGTAATCAGAAATTACAGTATGTCCTGAATCAAGCAGAGAGAGCAGCAGCAATGTCTGTATCTGTTTTAATTACGGGAGAAACTGGAGTCGGAAAGGACGTTCTGGCCAATTATATTCATAGTATTGGACCTCGCTCCCACAAAATGTTTGTTGCTATAAACTGTGCAGCGATACAAAGCACAATGCTTGAATCGGAATTGTTTGGTCATGAATCAGGAGCATTCACCGGGGCAGATAAAAGAAAACATGGTTTGATGGAAACAGCTGATGAAGGAGTTTTATTTCTTGATGAAATTTCTTCCATGCCGTTGGACATGCAGGCAAAGCTATTAAGAGCGATTGAATCCAAATCTTTTCGCAGAGTCGGAGGGATTAATTTAATAAATGTGGATGTTCAGGTTGTTGCAGCCTCCAACAGAAATCTCGAGCAAATGATAGAAAAAAATGAGTTTCGATCTGATTTATATTATCGCTTGAGGGTAGTTGATTTACACATCCCTCCTTTGAGAGAACGAAAAGAGGATATCCCTGAGTTGGTTGGATTCTTCATTAAGCAAAAAAACATGAAAATGGGTGTAAATATTGTTGACATCGCACCCAGAGCGATGGAAAAATTGATGGCCTATAATTGGCCTGGGAACATTAGAGAGTTAAGTAATGCTGTGGAAAGTGCAATGTTGTTTTGTGATACAGGTGTAATTGATGTTCCAAATTTGCCACTCAACCTTCAATAAATAACTCTTGGCACATAACTTGCATCATACCTCCAGTAGATGACTGGAGGTATTTTTTTATGATAAAAGCGGATTTGATTACCCTACTAACACTTGTATTTATGGGACTAGGATTTATCTCATTTATAACTGGTTTTATCGTTCTTTTGACTCGTGTGTTGGGAAAAGGAATAACCCAGATAGCAAAAGAAACCCAAAAGGTCGTTCAAAAGGGGATAACGGAAGAAATCGCTGCCATAATAGGCAACGCATCTGTCCTAATTGAATCATTAAATCAAATGGTTACAACAGCGGCTGGAATTGGAGTTTTCTTGATGGTCCTGGGTGTTTTGCTTATGGCTGGATCATTTGCTTTATTCTTAAGATTCTAGATTATTCACAGAAGGAGTCCGCATGAATACCACATTGTTTTTTAAATCCTTACAGGATAATCTGTCTGAAATTGATCAGAAATTCCTAATTTCATCATTAAAACAAGATAAGTTAATTTTGCAACACCTCAGAAACGACGAGTTTTTCCTTCAATGTATTGAGACATTTGGAAAAAAGATTGATAACTGGTCATTAGGCAAAATTGCTTTATTAACTCTGGAAATAAAACCAGAAATTTTGGAAAAAGAAATCAAAGATAAATTTTATTTAAAAAATGCAATTTCAATTCTTGATGAGACTTTTAAAAATCATCCTAAAGAAATAGATTTTCAACGAGCGTCTTTGAACGCTTTGGCTTTGTTTGAGAGAAAAAGAAAAAATCAAAGTTGGAATGGACTCATAAGTGAACTTTTGGGCAGTTTTTCACGGAAAAGCTGTTTCTTAACCTGGAGAACAAGCCTTTCCATTTTATTTAGTTTATTAAAATTTGATGATGAATTATTGTTGGGACTATTAAACGGTGTTGATCATTATTTAGGTGTGATTTTTGTAAACCACATTGTTGCATCCCAATTTATTAAGCCTGAAGAAAAAGCAAAAATATTGGTAAGAGTGTTTGAGTTGCAACCGATAGAAACACAAATCATTTGGTTACAATCTTTTTCAACCCAGATTTATCATTTAAAAGATTATGTATCATCTGTTCTGGCAAATTCGAAAATGTTCCGAAATTTGTTAAATAACAAATTAATGGATCCTCAAATTGATTTCATTTCTGATTTCAACTCAGAAGTTAACGAAAATTTATTAAGTGCTTTTCGTTACCAACTTGAAAACTCACCGGTTCAGGCTAAAACGAATTTCATCGCTGCGAAGAATAGACTGCAGAATATTCTTAGATTAATCGATATAAATATTGTTGAGCAACTGGAATTATCAAGTTCAAATGAAATATCAACCTATATGGATGATCCAATCATCAGTGATTTGATATATAAACGACATTCAGAAGATAATATCAAGAATTTATCTTTCAAAAAAGAAAATCAAAATCTTGGAATCTTGTCGATACTTACTTATGCTTGTGATATTCAAAAAAATGGTGATACTCCGAAAGCTAGAGAGATCGCTGAAAGACAATTTAAAAATTGGTTTATTCAACAACAAGCTAATTGGCCTTCCAGTGAGAGTATTTCATATCTAAGTAAATTAAATCATAAACAATTAATTCAATTATTGAATACACTGGGGTTGAATGGACTGAGTGCTGATTATTTAGCCTTCCTTTCCTCCATTGTCTCAATAGTTGATGATTTGCAGCCAGAAGTTATCGATGGATTACAAACCTTAAACCTGAATGAAGATGCGTATAGTTATTTGAAAATATCTTTGTTTGAAACTGGAAATTCTGAAAAAATTCATAGACAAATTATTGAATTTCTTGACAAGAATAAGGAATGGGTTGAACTGTTTGGTGAATGGGATCAGTTTTCTAAAAATCACACTCTTTCACAAGAAGATTGGATGAGTTATGCTTCGGTTGCCTTAAATGCAAACGAATTAGATACAGTTGAAGCGCTTATTGAAAAAATGCGAGCAGAAGGTGTGAACAAAGTATTTATTGATCTCATTTTTGGAAAATTACTATTCAAACAAGGTAAATTAGACCAGGCGAGATCATTATTTGAAGAGACAACTAAGAGGTTGCCTGAAAACGAAGAAGGATGGATCTTGTTGAGCAATATTTATAAAGAATTGGGATCCGTTCAAAAATCTATGGATACATTACGATCTGCATCATTATGCATTCCTAATTCTTCTGATATTCATTTCAACCTAGCTTCAATTAATTTAGAACAAGAATTATTTTCAGAAGCATTACCTTACCTTCGTAAATCAGTAAGTCTGGAACCAAATAATGCTGATTATCACGTATCATTTATTAAAACATTACAAACTCTCGGTAGAAATGACGAAGCAGATTCAGTTTTAAATCAGGCCAGGACTAAATGGCCGAAGAACCGAGAAATTGCATACCTGGATGCAATTCGACAGGTTGAAAAACAAAACCGGACGGCAGCAATTGACGCATTTGAAGTAGTAATTGGTACAGATGATATAAGTGTATCTTTTGAAAAGAAACAATTGTTTGTTCAGACCTTACTGGGAGACCAACCGACTAAGTTTTTGCCAACGGACGGAAAATTCAATGAAATTAGCAATTTAATTAAAGCTCAAAAAATTCTGCAACAATCCATTCTTAACCACGAAGAAGAAACAAAATACTTGCAACTGGTTCTTGCTGAAGTTTATTACCTGGTAGGTGAGTTAGAAGCCTCAAATTCAATCTATTCAAAATTGGTCAATGATTTCAAGACTATTCCTGAATTTCAGGCTTTGTTGTGGAGAGTTTATGCAGGTTTAGGATTGGTAAAAATTGAAATGCAAGAAATAGATGGAGGAATTGCAGCACTTCAGGAAGCAGATCAGTTAAATGCCAAACATCTCGGCCTTAAACAGAAAATAGCTGAGACTTATTTATCAGCGAAATTAACAAATCAGGCGGAAACGAAAGCAGATGAAATTTATCAATTAGGGTCTACCAATATTGAAAATTTATTATGGTATGCCAGTTTTATGGGAAAAATCGGTAATTTTGAAAATGAATTAAAAGGCCTCGAGCAGGTTTTGCATTTTGATCCAATTAATTCTTTTGCAATAACAAGACTTGCTGATATTTATATTTCAAAAGGAGATATTGGGTTAGCGAGAGAAGTACTAAGCAAATTATCAAACAATGATCAAATCAAAGATTCAGATATTCAGCATGTCATCATCTCCTACTTAAGAATTGGTGATTTTGAAAATGCACTGGATTGGTTTTCCAAACAAAGCGAACCCGCAAATGAAAGAGAATCCCAAAATCATATTTTGGATAAAATCTACTTGCTCATGCAAAATAAGAATTGGGACCATGCTTTAGCAGATCTCCAAACATTAAAACGATACTTCCCCAACTCAAGAACCATATCTGCAATTGAGGGGGAATGCCTCTATAATCAAGAAGATTTTTCAGCCGCGATTTATGCATTTGATGTTGCGATAAGTTTCAATCCTGATCATGATCAATTTGTGCAAGATTATTTAAAAATGGGTGGGCTGATTCCAAGCGATTGGCTAACTAGAAAGAGCACACAAATTGCATTATTAACCCAATTAACAAATTCTTACAAACTGAAACATGAATTTGATCAGGCATTGGCAGTTATTGATCGAATTATTAAAATTAACCCACTGGAATTATGGATTTATTTGTTAGGGGCAGAATTATCCATCGAATTGACTGAGTTTGATCTTTCATCTGATTATTTGTTGAAATTCAAAACTGTAAGAGCGAAAAACCAATCTACCGATGATTTGGACCTTTTAGCAACGGCTTTGGATTATGCCTGTGCTTACATAGATGGAAGAGATTATCATTTTTCTTTCAAACCCAATACGATCGAAAATACTGTATCGTTGATGCTTAAAGCCCATCAAATGCTTGATAACAATTTATTCGAAGAAGCCCTCAGATTATTCAAAAAAATTGATCTAAGCATTTTTGGGAAGAATTCAATCACATCAAATGAACAAATCAAGCAAGTAGAAAATTCAGCAATTGAGCGATTATTGCTATTATTAGCCTGGCGATTGCATGAATATCAAATAGTGGATGAATTTTTCCAGAAGAATTATGCTGGAGACTCGGATGATATTGAAAAATTGTATCTCCAATTGGCTATTACTTTATCTTACCAGGCTATGGATGATGTATTCATGGAAAATCAAATTAAGTCTCATCGAAGTAAATTCATTGAGAAAAAATCTGATCTCCAAAAGCTAACAAATGATGTGAACACAATAATCAAACGATATGGTACAACAAAAGCACTCAAGAATTTAGATCAAGTAATTAATTCCATTCAAAAACGAGAAATTTCAAACATATTTGGGCTGTTGAACTCAAAAACCCTTCCGAATTATCTTAATAATGTCCTGGTTCAATCATTAATGAAGACTGGAGATCTAGAAATACTAGATGACTACGTCCGGAATGTGAAACCAAGTATTGATGAAATGATGATCATTCTAAATAATAATAAAAACTCAGACAATGATGAGAAATTATCCATGTTGGACTCCCAAACACCTTCCGATAATCCTGTTTGGTTGATCGTACTTTCCAAAATTCTTGAACAAAAAGGAGATATCAGTACAGCAATCGAACTGGCAGAACAAGCTTCAACAATTTGGCATCAAGAAGAAGGGTGGAAAACCCGATTAGCTCATCTTTATCAGGAAGTTGGAGATTTTGAAAAAGCTAATGAAACATGGGTTGAGATTATTGAGCATTCATCAAAACTAGATTCCGTTTTATACCAATACACCGATTTGTTGATAAATAATGGTAAAGGCCTGGAAGTATTACAATTGCTCGAGCGATATAAGGATCAAATTCCTGAATCATTTGACTATCTGCTTACACAGGCAAAAGCATTTGCTTTATTAAATAAATTTGATAAATGTGATATTTCAATACAATTAGCAAAAAAAATAAAACCAAATTCATATGAATTGGAATATCTGGAAGCCGAATTATTTTATTTGAAGGGTGATATTGAAAAATCAAAAGTAAAAGTAAGAGAGCTTTTGGAAAAATTACCTGGCTTTGAAAAAGGATACATTTTAAACGCTAAGTTACATCGTGAATCAGGAAAATATGTTGAAGCAATTAAAATCATTGATAGCGGACTAGGATTGTGTAACCTTAAAAAAGGACTCTATCTTGAAAAAATTCACAACCTGAGACAATTAAAGGAGTTCTCGAAAGGGTTATTGATCGCCTCTGATCTATACCAAAATCACCCAGGAGATACTGAGGTTATGAGAATTCTTGCTCAACTATATTTTGATATTGATGATTTTCAAGCTGCAGAAGTAGTTTCAAGGAAAAGTTTACACCTTAGACCCAATCAATCAGAAATGCATTATTTACTTGGCCAGATTGCCAAGAGACAGGGACAACTTGATCAAGCTTTGGATCATTTCATAAAAGCTGGATTATCAGATCAGACATCCATAGATCCCTGGCTGGAAATCGGTGATATATACATTGAACAACAACAATCAGAAAAAGCGATAGATGCATACAAAGAGGTATATTCTCGAAATGAAAAAGATTATCGAGGTTACTATAAAACTGGATTACTGCTTAGAGACTTAAAGGATTATGAGGGAGCTGAAAAGATGCTCAGGATCGCTTCCTCACTCTCACCAAAAGATGCAAATATCAGGCGGCAATTGGCAGGTGTAATAGCATTAAATCTGGTTCATTCATCATAGGAGAAAGCATGGAATTTTCAAATCCAAATCAAAATGAAAAAATCAATCGAGGGACTGTTATTCAACTGATTGTTTCTGCTCTTCAAAATAATAAAAACGTTTTTGGAAGGCAGTTGGCTCAAAAATGGCTAACCTATTATCCTGGAGATTTGACTATTCAATACTATCTTGCTTTGTTTTATCAAAAAGAAAAGCAAAACGAATTAGCTCTTGAATTAACTCGAAAACTAATCGAAACTGACCCAGAGTTTTTGGCAGCTCATGAATTGTTTAT
>DAOUGX010000377.1:0-2591 GCA_034428855.1 Anaerolineaceae bacterium
ACCAAAGAACGTAATACGATAGGCATATTTATCTTCATAAGCAGGAAAAATCTCGATGGTGTCCCCTCTTACTCGAAAAACGCCTGAATGAAAATCCATATCATTCCGAGAATATTGGCTTTCAATCAAGTGACGTAAAAGAGCATTCCTTCGGTAAATTCCACCAAGATTAATTTCAATTACCGATTTTCCATATGCTTCCGGATTTCCCAAACCATAAATGCAGGAAACAGATGCAACAATAATCACGTCTTTACGAGACATCAAGGCAGTCGTTGCTGCCAATCTCAATCTGTCAATTTCTTCATTGACTTCCGTTTCTTTTTCGATATATAAGTCTGTCCTTGGAACGTACGCCTCGGGTTGATAATAATCGTAATATGAAACAAAATACTCTACAGCGTTGTTGGGGAAGAATTCCTTAAATTCAGCATACAATTGAGCAGCCAGTGTTTTATTATGTGCCATTATCAAAGCTGGCATTTGTAATTGCTGAATAATATTTGCCATTGTGAAGGTTTTTCCCGTTCCAGTAGCACCTAAAAGAACTTGATGACGATAACCTTTCATCACCCCTTTAACAAGTTCATCAATCGCTTCTGGCTGGTCACCCATTGGTTTAAAAGGAGCTTTTAAATCAAAATTCATAACGACCTCATTTTAGAACATTTTATCTACTTTTATTATAACCTAAATTTTTGGTTCAAGGAAGACAGATATTCATCTATAAAACAAAAATTGGGGCACGTTCGCCTAATTCCTGTAATATTTCCAACAGCATGTCCTGCCAATTCTCTCCATATTTCCGATAAGCAAACCAGTAACTGTTCTTTCCACTGCGCACAAAATTTCCGGGAAATGGCAACTCCTTTAAAGTGATTTTCTCCAACTGGGGAGGAAAACGCAGAACAATTTGATCAATTTCCAACCCAACCGAAGCCAGACCAGCTTTTTCAGCTAAAATCTTCACTTTAATCTGGAAAACCAAATTTCTAACTTCTTCTGGCATCGAACCGAACCGGTCTTCGAATTCGTTGTTGAGCGCATCCAATGCATCCAGAGTTTCAATTTCCGCAATTCTGCGGTATAAACTCAGTCTCATGCGCTGATCGGTAATATAATCGATTGGTAATCCTATTGTAATTGGCAAATCCACAGCGACTGGCATACGAATCTGCTTGATTTGACTTAATTCAGATTCAGGAACATCTTGATCTGAATTTTTGATTCTCTTCACAGCCTGCGCCAGTAAACGAGTATATAAATGTAAACCTACCGATTCAATTGCGCCATGTTGCTTCGTCCCTAGCATTTCTCCAGCACCTCGCATCTCCAGATCTCGCATGGCAATAGAATATCCCGATCCTAATTGAGTGTGTTCAGCAATTGTCTCCAAACGTTCCTGCCCATCAATGGTTGGTTGCCGTTTTCTATGACGGAAGAAATAAGCATATGCTCGCTGAGCTCCCCTACCAACCCTCCCTCTTAATTGGTAAAGTTGCGCTAACCCAAACGTATCACCACGATCAACAATCAAAGTATTGGCGTTGGGAATATCAAGACCAGATTCAATAATGGATGTACACAACAAGACATCAATATCTCCATTGGTGAAATTTTGCATGACTCTGGACAGTTCCCCTTCATTCATCTGGCCATGACCAATTCCAACCCTGGCTTCTGGCACCAATTTATTCAAATGAGATTTCATCGCGTCTATTGTTTGAACTCGATTATGAACAAAAAAAACCTGGCCGCCTCTCTCCAATTCTCGCATAATCGCTTGACGAACGAGGGATTGTGAATATGGGCCAATATGTGTGACAACAGGTTGCCGTTCTGCAGGTGGAGTATTAATAATTGAAATATCGCGGACACCTGTTAATGCCATATATAAAGTTCTCGGAATGGGGGTAGCGGTTAATGTAAGAACATCCAGTTCGTTACGAATACGTTTGAAGAACTCTTTATGAGATACTCCAAACCTTTGTTCTTCATCGATGATTACCAAACCAATATCTTTGAAACCAATATCTTTTGATAAGAGGCGGTGGGTCCCAATAACAATATCTATTTCACCTAATGCCAACTTTAAAACAATTTCATCCTGCTCTTTGTGCGAACGGAACCTGGAGAGCATTTCTACATTAACTGGAAATGGTGCTAACCTCTCTTTGAAGGTCTCGTAATGTTGTTGAGCCAATACTGTCGTCGGCACAAGGATTGCTACTTGTTTTCCATCCATAACTGCTTTGAAAGCTGCCCGTAATGCAACTTCAGTTTTCCCATAACCAACATCTCCACATAATAGACGATCCATCGGTTTTTCTGATTCCATGTCCTTTTTTACTTCTTGAATCGCCTTTTTTTGATCTTCCGTTTCAATGTAAGGAAATGAGCCTTCCAGTTCTTGTTGCCAGACATTATCAGTACTGAACTTTGTTCCGATTGCCACTTTACGACGTGCATATAGTTCTAACAATTCTTCTGCAATTTCCTGGACTGCTTCTCGAACTTTAGATTTTGCTGTCACCCATTCCTGAGTCCCTAATCTGGTGAGAGAAGGTGGTGATGCATCAGGTCCTATATAC
>DAOUGX010000378.1:0-12826 GCA_034428855.1 Anaerolineaceae bacterium
TGGTGGTTTTTTAAGGAGGTGATTTTTTCCAATAAATTCTGTCTTCTGTTTTCGTAGTTTTCAAAATATTCAAAAAATTCTTGAAGGAGAAGTATCATGAAAAAGGTAAGTTTATTAGTAAGTATTTTGGTTCTGTTCAGTATGTTATTGGCTGCTTGTGCTCCTGTAGCAGAAGCTCCAGCCGCTGAACAACCAGCCGCAGAAGAACCGGCTGCCGAACAACCAGCAGCTGAACAACCTGCAGCTTCTGGCAAAACTGTATTAAACGTCTGGTCATTTACCAATGAAATTATGACAATGGCTGTGGCATTTGAAAAATCACATCCAGATGTCGATGTTGTTTACACTATGATCCCAATGACCAATGGTGAGTATCAGACAAAATTAATGGCAACTCTTGGCACAGCGGATGTTCCGGATGTAGTGGCATTAGAAGCTGCATTTGTGAAAAGCTATGTTGAGAGTGATTTCCTGGCTGATCTGGGAGATCTTTTACCGTACGCTCAGGAAATGCAAGTTTATCCTTTTGTTACCGATGTAGGCACATATGATGGTGTGATCAAAGCTTATGCATATCAGGCAACACCAGGTGCATTATTCTATCGCCGCAGTCTTGCCAAAGAATATTTTGGTACTGATGACCCGGTTGAAATGCAGAAAATTTTAGGCGACATGGATAAATATGTAGCGGCAGCCGAAGTTGTGAAAGAAAAATCAGAAGGAAATACCTACATGGTTGCTTCCAATGGTGATTTTATGAACCTCTTCTATGCTAACCGGGAACAACCCTGGGTAGTTGATGGAACATTAACCGTTGATCCCATGGTAGATAAAATGGTTGAAACAGTTAAAACTTTCCGTGACAACGGTTATGAAGCTCGAGCAACTCAATGGCAAGAAGGTTGGTTTGCTGGTATGAATGATACCTTGACCGATGCAGCTGGAAACCCCAAGAAAATCTTCTCATACTTCCTGCCTACCTGGGGTCTTCCCTATGTGTTAGCTCCCAATGCAACTTCAGCAGATGGTACCAGCACGACCGTTGGCGATTGGGCAGTAATCACTGGACCATTACCTTATCAATGGGGTGGCACATGGTTGGGTGTTATGAAAGAAACCACCAAATTGGACTTAGCCAAGGAATTTGTACGCTTCTGCACACTGGATGAAGAAAACCTGACCAATTGGGCGACTGGTGTTTATACAAATGAATATCTTAAAGCCATCGACCCAGCCGTTCCAGAAGGTCAATATCAGGCAGCTGGAGACTTTGTTGGTAGCCAGGTCGTAGTAGAAAAAATCACATCCTCCTTTGACGACTCAGAAATGAGCAAGTTCTTAGGTGGACAAAATTCTTATGGTGGTTTTGCTGAAGCAGCACCCAATGTCTCAGCTCGTCTCTTCCAGGGTTCTGATGACGCCATTCAACGTGCTTTGAATGATCCTTTGAACTCCTACCTTGAAGGTACCATTGATCTCGAAGAGATGTGGACACTCTGGAAAGACGCAGTCCGTAATGAATTCCCGGATCTAGTTATTCCCTAAATAATCTACTAGTATTCAAAAATGAGTCAGTGTATAGTTAAATACACTGACTCATTTCCGAGGGACTGACGATGGCGCATAATAAAATAAAAAGAATAAATCACGGCTATTTGTTTGTTGCTCCGTTTATCATAGGTTTTTTACTTTTTGGTTTATACCCTGTGTACAATACCTTAAGCCTGAGTTTTACGGATGCTACATTGATGAAAGCTGATTCAAATTTTATTGGTTTTAAAAATTTTGAACGGCTTTTTCACGATAAAACCTTCCTAACAGCGGTAACAAACACCTGGGAATTGTGGCTAATGAATTTTATTCCACAACTCGGTATTGCTATGTTACTGGCAGTTTGGTTCACAGATGTGAGATTGAAAATTAAAGCTGGTGGTATCTGGCGTATGTTATTTTATATGCCTAATCTATTGATGCCCGCAGCAATTGCAGCCTTATACTTTAGTCTTTTCTCTTATTACGGACCTGTGAATCAGTTCCTGGTCAGATCAAATTTAATCCCCGAGGCGATTGATTTTCTTAGAAACAAAGAAATAACAAGAGCAATCGTAGTTTTCATACAATGGTGGATGTGGTACGGACAAACTACCATTCTCTTAATGGCTGCTATGACTTCTATTTCAATTTCTCTTTATGAAGCAGCTGTAATTGATGGAGCCAACAGTTGGAAAATGTTCAGATATATCACATTACCATTGATTAAACCTGTGATGATTTATATTTTAGTTACCTCACTCGTCGGTGGAATGCAAATGTTTGACATACCCATGCTCCTCACTGATGGTCGAGGTAGCCCGGCAAATGCTATTCTCACGAATAATATTATGATGTATATGCGATTCAGGAGCAGTCAGGGACATATTGGAGCTGCTTCAACCATTGGTGTGATGATCTTCATCATGACTACCTTTGTAGCGCTGTTGATTTTTTACCTTCTGCGTGAAAAACATGATGATTTCAAAGGAAAGGATAGTTGAGGTGGTGCTGCGATGATAAAAAACTATAGACTTTCAACCAATATTCTTAGATTGTTCATCTACCTCTTTTTAGCTGTCTTACTGATCGTAACATTATTACCAGTATGGTTATTGCTCGTGAATGCCACTCGGTCCACGCTTGAAATTCAACAAGGTATTAGTTTATTACCCAGCCAATATACTTTCAGCAATTACAAAATTTTATTAAGCAAAGGGCTGGATTTGCCTTTAGGATTCTTAAACAGCTTTACAATTGCGGCAGCAACCACCATCATAACTGTTTATTTTTCAATGTTAACTGCGTACGGAATTGTTGGTTATAATTTCAAGGGAAAGAAATTTCTATACAATTCAATTCTTGTCCTGGTAATGATTCCAATGCAGTTATCAATTATTGGCTTTTACCAGTATATGTCCAGGTTTGGACTGACTGACAATTACCTTTCTCTCATTTTACCCAGTGTTGCGTCTGCAGGTGCGGTTTTCTTCTTTAAACAATATCTTGAATCTATTATGATACAGGATTTGATCGATGCAGGAAGAATCGATGGTGCGAGTGAACTAGGGATTTTCCATCGGATCATGTTCCCGATTGCACTTCCTGGCGCATTCACATTAGGCATTTTCACCTTTGTCGCAGCCTGGAACAATTTCTTTAATGCATATATATTGATCACTTCCAGGCAAAAATACACCCTTCCTATGTTGGTACAGACATTGCGAGGTGATGTTTACCGGCATGAATATGGTGCAATATATCTGGGATTAGCTGCTTCCGTTATCCCGATCATTATCATTTATTTCCTGTTTTCGAGATATATTGTGAATGGAATCTCAATGGGAGCAGTAAAAGAATAATTGATTTGTTCAAAATCTAAATACGAAATTTCCTGATATATCATTATTTGATATATTCAGTGGTTATTCAATTTTTTTTTTGAGTAAGATGAACATCCTGTGAGGAATGAAATGCGATTTGGATATTTCGATGATAAAAATCTTGAGTATGTAATCAGTCAACCGGATACCCCATTGCCCTGGATAAATTTTCTGGGTATGGAAAATTACTTTGGAATTATTTCTAACACAGCCGGTGGATATTCATTTTATCGAGATGCACGTCTCAGACGATTAACCCGATATCGATATAATAATGCACCTCTGGATGAGGGGGGAAGATATATTTACATTCGGGATAATCAAACCCACCATCCTGATTTTTGGTCACCTACCTGGCAACCGACTAAATCAGACCTTGACTATTATGAATGCAGACATGGATTGGGTTATACAACGATTAAATCCATCAAAAACGAAATTGAGACACAAATTAAATATTTTGTTCCACAGGGAGAAAACCTCGAAGTCTGGGAGTTACAAATAAAAAACAACCGCTCACAGGATGCTGACCTTTCCTTATTTTCTTCGGTGGAATTTTGTCTGTGGGATGCAGTTGATGATGCCAATAATTACCAAAGAAACTATTCCATCGGTGAAGTAGAAATCCTTGATAATATCATTTTTCATAAATCGGAATATCGGGAAAGACGAAACCATTTTGCATATTTTGCATGTTCTGAAGAAATATCAGGCTTTGACACCCAAAGAGAAAGTTTCTTGGGACCTTACAAAGGTTGGGATTCACCGGAAGTTGTTGAGAGAGGGGTGGCTACAGATTCGATTGCACATGGCTGGCAACCAATTGGTGTTCATCAGGTAAACCTTGTGCTCCAAGCAGGAGAGACAAGAAAAATCATCTTCCTTCTTGGATATCATGAAAATCCTGATGATGAGAAGTTTGAACCCTCAGGATCACAAACGATCAATAAAAAAACCGTATTACCAATAATTCAAAAATTCTTACAACCAGAAATGGTTGAAAAAGCATTTTCGGAATTAACCCAATATTGGCAGTCTTTACTGCAAAAATTACAGGCTGACACGCCAGATATACACACTAACCGTATGGTAAACGTGTGGAATGCATACCAGATGATGATTACCTTCAATTTCTCACGCTCAGCCTCTTATTTTGAGTCAGGTATCGGACGCGGTATGGGATTCCGGGATTCAAACCAGGATTTATTAGGTTTCACTCATTTGATCCCAACCAGGGCAAGGGAAAGGTTATTGGATCTAGCAGCCACCCAATTACCCAACGGTGGGGCATACCATCAATATCAACCTCTCACCAAGCTTGGAAATAATGATATTGGCAGTGAATTCAATGATGATCCGCTCTGGTTGGTTCTGGCAGTCTCAACTTACATTAAAGAAACTGGTGATTTTTCCATTCTGCAGGAGATGGTGCCTTATGATAATAAACCAGGGAGTGAGGCGACCTTATTGGATCACTTGCACCGTTGTTTGGAGTATACATTAGCTCGATTAGGACCTCATTCCCTTCCTTTAATTGGTCGTGCCGATTGGAATGACTGTCTGAATTTAAATTGTTTTTCAGATAAACCTGGTCAATCTTTTCAAACAACTACCAATAAAGATGGAAAAGTGGCAGAAAGTGTTTTTATTGCAGGTTTGTTCATATTAGCTTCGAAAGAAATGGAATCTATATTACAAAGAACAAACCACGAAGAAGAGAGCAATCGTTATGCGACCTTTCGTAAACAAATGGAGACTTCAATAGAAGAATTTGGCTGGGATGGAAAATGGTTCCGCCGAGCCTATGATAATTTCGGAGAACCTGTAGGGTCAGATATTTGTGATGAGGGAAAAATATTCATTGAACCACAGGGAATATGTGTGATGGCTGGCGTTGGCATTGAAAATAGGAAAGCTATGCAAGCGTTGGATGCAGTTAAACAACATTTAGCATTTGAGCATGGTATTGTATTATTAGCTCCAGCATACCAAAAATATTATATCCATCTGGGCGAAATTTCTTCCTATCCACCAGGTTACAAGGAAAATGGGAGTGTGTTTTGCCACACAAATCCCTGGATTGTAATTGCAGAAACCTGTATCGGGCGTGGAGATCAGGCTTTTGAATACTATCAGCGCATTAACCCTTCCTATCGGGAAGAGATTGGTGAATTACATCGTTGTGAACCATATGTATATGCACAGATGATCGCAGGAAAAGAAGCGCACACTCCAGGAGAGGCTAAAAATTCGTGGCTGACGGGAACAGCGTCCTGGAATTATGTTGCAATCACCCAGCATATTCTGGGCATAAAACCAACCTTTGACGGTTTGCAGATCTCACCGGTGATTCCTGGAACCTGGGCAGGATTTACGTGTAAACGGCATTTCCGTGGATGTGATTACCTGATAACAGTTCAGCGTTCAGGTCCTGGTAATAACGTTCGTTTGAGTGTCAATGGCACCTCGATTGGAGGGACGATCGTTCCTCTTCCTACGGAAGGGGTTAAAGAGATGAAAATCACTGTGGTGATTGAGTAAAACGAAAAGGAAAAAACGATCATTAATTGTTATGGAGATGATTTGGATACAGATTTGATAGAAGTGAAAAATTACGAAGGTTCAGGGTATCAACCGGTCATTTCCTATGAGACCTGGCGTGTAGCTGTGTTGAGGTATTTATCAAAATTAGAACCTGATCAAATTGTCGATATGGAGAGACATAACGCAACAGATGAGGTTTTTATCCTGGTGAAAGGACACGGGATACTTTTTATCGCTGGAAATCAAATAAAACCATCCGATATCCAATCTATACCCATGAAAATTGGAGAGATTTATAACGTAAAGAAAAACACCTGGCACACAATTTCGCTCAGTAAAGATGCGCATGTCATTATTGTTGAAAACGACAACACAAATACAATGAATAGTGAAGTGGCACTTCTGGATGAACAAACCAGAGCACATATCACTTTATCTACTCAGATGAATGAGCATTTATAATTATTGAATGATATGAAACAATTAATAAGGAGCATACAATGACAACTTTTATTCCAAAACCTGAACACAAATTTACATTCGGACTCTGGACAGTTGGTTCATCCGGAAGGGATCCTTTTGGATCTCCCGTTCGTGAACCTAAAACCCCGGCTGAATTGGTTTATCTTTTAGGTGAAGTAGGAGCGTATGGGGTTAATTTTCATGATAATGATTTAATCCCCATCGATGCGACACCATCCGAAGAAGAATTGATCAAACGAGATTTTCGAAAAGCGCTGAATGATACCGGTTTAGTGGTTCCGATGGCAACCACAAATTTATTCGGTGATCCTGTTTTTAAAGATGGTGCATTTACTTCCAATGACCCAAAAGTTCGCGCTTATGCATTACAAAAAACCATGCGGGCTATGGATTTAGGGGTTGAATTTGGGGCGAAAGTGTACGTATTCTGGGGTGGCCGAGAAGGGACAGAAACGGATTCGAGTAAAAATGCTGCTGAAGCCGTTAAACGATCCAGAGAAGCAATGAATTTTTTATGTGAATACGCAATCGACAATCACTACGACCTAAAGTTCGCATTGGAAGCCAAACCGAATGAACCTCGGGGAGATATTTATAATCCTACTACCGGACACATGCTGGCATTCATTGAGACTCTGGATCATCCTGAGATGGTTGGTGTCAATCCAGAAGTAGCGCATGAACATATGGCAGGAATCAATTTTATGCATGGTGTTGCACAGGCCTGGGAATCCGGGAAGTTGTTCCATATCGACCTGAATGACCAGTATCCTGGGCGTTATGATCAGGATTTGAGATTTGGGTCCAGAGATATCAAAGCAGCTTTTTATCTGGTGAAATTCTTAGAAGATGTCGGATATGATGCTCCCCGGCATTTTGATGCTCATGCCTATCGTACGGAAGACTACGATGGAGTCAAGGATTTCGCTCGTGGATGTATGCGAACATATCTAATGCTAAAGGATAAAGCACAAAAATTTAATACAGATTCTGAAATTCAGGCGATCCTTGCAGAAATTAATGCAGAAGATCCAGCATTGGCACCTCTTTTCGGTAAATATTCTGCTGAAAAAGCCAGAGCATTAAAAGCTGTTCAATTTGACCGGACCAAAATTGCGAGTCGAGGATTGAAATACGAACGTTTAGATCAATTAACAATTGATCTGCTGCTTGGTTATCGGTAAATCTCTCCAATAGATAAAGGAAATTCATGACTTCAAAAAAAACTAATCTGGTAATTGAAAATAAAGTAAATGATCTGCTCAACAGAATGACTCTGGATGAAAAACTTGCGCAGTTAAGTTCCTATTGGATGTATGACCTTCAATCGGCCGGCGTTTTAGATGAACAAAAAGTATCTAAAAATTTAAAAAATGGAATTGGTCAAATAACCCGGGTAGGGGGTGCCTCCACCTATTTGCCAAGAGAAGCAGCAAGAATTTCCAATAAACTGCAATATTTCCTCAAAGATAAAACCAGATTGGGTATTCCAGCAATTGTGCATGAAGAATGTTGTGTTGGATTGATGGCACCGGGCGCTTCCGTATTCCCGGAAATTATTGGGTTAGCAAGTACTTTCAGGCCGGAATTGGCCAGGAAAATGACCTCTATCATTCGGCAACAGGTTATGGCGATTGGAGCAAGACAAGGTTTGGCTCCAGTTCTGGATGTAGCCCGTGACCCTCGTTGGGGTAGGGTAGAGGAAACATTTGGGGAGGATCCTCTTCTGGTGAGCCAATTTGGTGTGGAATACATTAAAGGATTACAGACCGATGATATCCGTGATGGCGTAATGGCCACAGGAAAACACTTTGTGGGTCATTCTTTTTCACAAGGTGGATTGAATTGTGCCCCCATACATCTAGGTTGGCGAGAAATTTGGGAAGTTTATCTCGCTCCATTTCAGGCAGCCATTCGGGATGCCAATATTGCAACCATGATGAATGCCTATCCAGAAATTGATGGTGAGGTGGTGGCAGCATCAAACCGAATCCTGACCACGTTATTGAGAGAATCTTTGGGTTTTACAGGGTTGGTAGTATCGGATTACGATGCAGTCATCATGCTCCACAATTACCATTACGTTGCAAAGGATCGAAAACAGGCTGCTGTAAAAGCATTAGAGGCAGGAATCGATGTGGAACTTCCGACCATCACCTGTTATGGAGAAGATTTAAAACAAGCCATTGAAGCAGGACAAATTTCCATCGAATTGGTAGATCAATCGGTAAAACGTCATTTAACCAAGAAATTTGAGTTAGGTCTGTTTGAAAACCCATTTGTTAATGAAGACAGAGCAATCGAATTATTTGATACCGCCGAACAACGAGCATTAGCATATGAAATCGCCTGTCAAAGTATGGTTTTACTAAAGAATGATGGCACGTTGCCTATCAATCCGAAAGGATTAACCATTGGTTTGATTGGTCCCAACGCTAATTCCAGCCGTTGTATGTTTGGAGATTATTCATATGCAGCAGTAACAGAATTGTTGAAAGTTCTTCCGGATGAAAATTCAGCTTTTCAAACGTTAACAGAGGATGAAGCTCAAAAACTATTTCCACTGACCCCAACCTTGCTGGAAGCTCTCAGGAAAAAATATCCTGAAAATGAAATTCTCTTTGCTGAGGGTTGTGGTATTAAGTCTGATGATGAAAGCGGATTTCCAAAAGCAGTTGAAGTAGCTCTTTCAGCAGATATTATTATTCTGGCCTTGGGTGGCAGGTCTGGATTAGCTCCTTATTGTACTACCGGGGAATTTCGAGATTCAACAGATCTCTCCTTGCCAGGTGTTCAGGAGAAGTTAGCCCACCTCATCACCGATCTGGGTAAACCAGTCGTTATCGTAAATCTGAATGGAAGACCGACTGCATTCGGTGAATTATCCGATAAAGTTAATGCAATTTTACAAGCATGGGTGCCTGGAGAAGAAGGTGGACGAGCCATTGTCGCTACCCTGATGGGAGAAGTAAATCCAGGAGGGAGGTTACCCATCTCTATACCGCACTCTGGAGGTCAGGTTCCTGTTTATTACAACCATAAACCATCAGGGATGAAATCCAATATCTATGGTGATTATGCCAATCAAAAGGTCACGCCTTTATATCCTTTTGGTCATGGTTTAAGTTACTCGCAATTCGAGTATTCAAACTTAATCTTGTCTTCAAATAAAGTCGAAGCAGGAGATATTGTTACGATATCAATTGACGTGACCAATGTGAGTCAGGTTGCTGGTGAGGAAGTTGTGCAACTTTATTGTAGAGATCAGTTTGCCAGTGTTCCTCGCCCTGTGAAAGAATTAAAAGGTTTTGTGCGAATTCGATTGGAACCCAATCAAACCAGGAAAGTTGTTTTCAAGTTACCGGTAAATATTCTTGCATTTTATGATCTGAACCTCGATCTGATTGTTGAACCCGGTGACATTGATGTCATGATTGGGAGCTCGAGTGAAGATATCCGGTTAACCAGTCATTTTGAGATTATTGGAGATGATAAGTCTATCCTTCAGGAGAGAATATTTGTCTGTCCGGTCGAGACAAATTCCTAAAGAAGTTAGGCTTATTAAGAATCACTCCATTTAACTTAAAGTGGAGTGATTTTTTATTCTCAGTTTCAAATAAAAACATACCAAAAAGAATCAGGTTTTTGCACCACAGGTTTTACGAACGATTAGCTCAGTATCCATCAGAACCCGTTTAATATTTGGGGCATCGCTTTCAATTAATTCAATTAAGGATTCCACTGCTCGAATTCCAAACTGAACGACTGGTTGTCGGACTGTGGTCAATTCAAGTTCATTGACCATTGGAATAGGTAAATCGTCAAAACCCACGATAGCAATATCATCAGGCACATCCAAACCCGCATCGCGAATACATCGTATTGCACCAATTGCCATCATGTCAGAGGCTGCAAAGATTGCATCTGGTTTGGTGGGAAGCAGTTTTTCCATCGCCCTATATCCTCCCAATTCAGTGAAGTCCGCTTCGACTATTGAATTTTCATTGTATCTTAGACCGGAAGAATTCATGGCATTTCGATATCCAGCCAAACGATCCAGACCAACTGTGCTGGTTAAATGACCGGTAATTGTCCCAATTCTTTTTCGTCCGCAATTGATCAAATGTCTGACTGCTTTTTCAGCTGCGACCACATTATCAATATCAATGTAGCAGACTTCATCTTCGTATAACGGTCTTCCTGCAACTACCAGTGGTATGTTTCTTTCTCTAATTTTGAGAATTAACGACTGGTCTGCCTGGTGTCCGGATTGCAGGATAATCCCATCCAGAAATCCTTTGCTGGTTAAGCGTGGTAAGAGTTTTTCCTGAAATTCTTTTGTGCCAGCAACAAATAACGCCAGTGTGAAATCATATTGGTTACAAGCTTGGGAAATGCCTTTGATAAGGTGGGGGTAGAATGGATCAGTAAAAAAAGTACTGACACTATGTGGAAGCACCAAACCAATTGTGTTCGATCGCTGGGATACTAATGTGCGTGCTGCCATATTAGGGCTGAAGCCAGTCTTCTTGATCACCTCTAATACTCGATGTCGAGCTTTATCACTGACATTTGGCTGATTATTGATAACTCTGGAAACAGTTGATCGGGATACTCCAGCTCTTTGAGCAATGTCTTCTAATCTGAGATCTGTCATTTTGGGAATCCGACTTAGAAAAAGTAAAATATGAGAGCGCTCTCAATTTAATTATACTTCACGAAAGTATTGGAACGGAAAGTTGCTGGATGCGTATTTTTAAAAATTTATTTTTACTTTACCATCATTATGTAAACTTTCGGTTCGTTCGTTACAACGTATAGCAGTCCATCAGGTCCGATATCTACTGATCTCGTTTGATATGGCAATTGAATTTGTTTCAGCCACCTGCCATCCGGTTGAAAAAATTCCAGTTTTCCCCAGTCATTGACCAATACTCTTCCCAGACCATCAACTGTTATTGCCGATAAACTGGAAAATTGACCATCATCATCACCTTCAGACCCTATCCGATTTAAATATTTACCTTCGTTTGAATATACAAAAACAGACTCGATAAAGGTGCCTGAAATGTAAATATTGCTTTTCTCATCAACTGCCAGCAATCCTCTTGTATCAGTTTCTCCCGCAATAGTGCTTATGGCATCTTCCACCAGCCAGATTGTGCTGCCATCTTTGTTTAAACGTACCAGATTATCTCCATCCACCATAGCTATCAAGGATCCATCAGGAAGTAATTTGATATCATGATAAAAATAATCCTCAGGATTTGACAAAGGCTCCAACAGATTCCCGGATTTGGTGTCAAATCGCAGAATTGACTGTCCTATAGCTGCATATAATATTCCATTCAAGTCGACTTCTAAGGCTCTAATAATGACTTTGCCTTCACCAGCAATATAACCTCTGATGTAACCACCATTTTTATCAAATTGTTGAATTTTTCCACCTGTAAATTCCGCAACATAAATATTTCCATCCTGATCAGCAGTGATGAAACCTGGTTCTGAAAGTAAAACCGATTCAGCTTTATCTCCACCAAATGAAAAAATTAATGGAGTTTCACTGATGGGATTGTTTTTCATCCAAAATTCATACAAAAAACCACCTGCTTGAATAGCACTCAAAAAAATGGGAATTCCAACAACGAGAAATAAAAAACCAATGAATACGAAAGGAATATATGTTAAACCATGTGATAAAAAATTGATCTTTTTGGAGGAGTCTGGAGGCGTTTCTAATGTGACAGTTTTTAATTGTGATAGGTCAGATCCTGGTTCTAATAAATGGTCAATCTCCACAATTTCACCTTGTTCAATCCGGTTGATGGCAGCTTCTGCAATCCCACGATTTGAATCAAAGATTTCTCTGAAAAGGAAGATTGCCTTTTGACGTTGCCCTGATTTGACCAGTTGAATGATTTCAATCAAACCTTTGGCTGGATCAATTTTCAAAGAGGAAATAGGTTTGTAAGTTTTGGTAGGTGTGGCCAAAGTTGGTTGACGGTTCAGCTCCTTTGGAACTATGATTGTTGAGGAGCAAAAGCTGCACCGAATAGATAAAAACGATCCTTCGGGAGGGTCCAAGGGGGCTCCACAATTTGGGCAATGAAATGTTTGAATCAAATTTACACCTCTATGAATTTATTAATCAGTGTAATAATTGTCGGAAAAGAACACAACACCTGAGATTAAATTTATAATGTAAATTCCTGTCGAAACTGTTTTATCGTTATTTTTAAAAGAAGGGTAAGATTTGAATGAATTCAAAAGAAAGAGTGTTATGTGTTCTTGATCATAAAGTTCCGGATCGAATACCGATTGATATTGGTTCTTCCATGATGACCGGAATACATAAATTTGCCTATCAAAACTGGAGAAAATTTATA
>DAOUGX010000379.1:0-4615 GCA_034428855.1 Anaerolineaceae bacterium
TTGGTTATCATCTTTTTACCCACCTTATGGATGTTGCGACACAACCAGGTTGACCTGAAAAAAAGTACTGGTCTAAGTAAAATCAGGGCTTCTCTGGTACTGGTTGCAACCATGCTGGGTGCTGGTGCCTGGTTGGTGACCAGTCTGGTGGAACAACTCATGGTACAGCTCACAGGATATATTCCGCCTACAACTGAAGGAGTCCTGCCGACCAGCATCATCCCGGCAGTATTAATTTTTATAGGTTTTGTGGTTGCTGCACCAGTGTGTGAAGAGCTCCTCTTCAGGGGCAGTATTCAATCAGCCTATCAGAACCAAACCACCACAAAAATTTCCATTTGGATTCCGAGTTTGCTTTTTGCTTTGTATCACTTTCGGCTTCAGGGCTTGCCTGCGTTGCTGATTATCTCCCTGCTGTTGGGATACACCTATTGGCGCACAAAATCGCTAACCTTCACCATCATATTGCATGCTGCCAATAATTTTTTAGCCACGATTGTACTCATCCGTGCTGGTTTATTCCCCACCCTTGAACTTCCTTTCCCATCCTTACAAGCCAGTGCTTTCGGTATTTTATTACTGGTGGTTGGATTGGTATTATTGCAACGATTATTACCTCACACTGATTTACAAACCGTGCAGCAAAACCAACCTGTCAAAGTTTTCACCTGGAAAGTGCTCTGGCCGATCTTTCTGGCAGCAATCTTATACCTGGTTATGGCATTCCAGGAAGTATCTCTTGGCAGAAATCAGAATATTTTACAATTAAATGGAGATAAATTACCCGCTGCTGCAAAATGGACTTACGAAATTCAACATAAAGGTGGTGAGGCGATTGGGATATCTATTTGTGATTGGCATTTAAGCGCTTCATCGGCTAATTTAAGTTGCCAGCAAGAACATTCAGCTTTTGAAATACAAATTGGGAATAGTTTCTTCTCATCCCTGGCTTTGGAATCCAGAATGACAGTTGCCTGGCAAACAGAAAACCTTGATTTAATCAATCTGTACCAGGAAAAAAATGGGGAACAATATCAATCATCCTGGATTATCAATACAACAGAAGATGAATTAACCATTGATATCAACTCACAAGGTGGTCCTTCTGAACCACTCATAATCCCTGAAAAACCACTGATCCAGGAAGAATGGGCCTGGCGGTTGATGGGGTTATCCTTCGATCCATTAAGGTCTTATCAAATTGAATATCTGACTCCACTCACCTGGCGGGAAGATACCAAAGATAATGGTCCTGTCATAAAACAGGAACGCTTGGTGGTCAGTGGACCTGAAACACTACAGGTACCTGCTGGGTCATTCCAGGCCTGGAAAGTTGCCCTCAGCAATGGTGAGACTGCCTGGTATTCAGTTGAGACACCTCATATTCTCCTGAGATTTGATTCGAATATGGTTAATTACCTGTTAGAAAAAACAGAATAGTCCAGTTCGTCGCTCATTGGTGCATTGGACATGAGGGTATACCTACAGGTCTCATCCTGGAAGTACGTATCCATTTCCCATTTTCCAGAAGTTGAGCACCTCTGAATCACATCTGAAAATACAAGGTGCAATACACTTTTGCTTGAGTAATGCATGATAGTTGATTCCCAAATCCGAATTTTGAGTTTTTCCACAAGTCCAAATGCACCAGAGTCCAATTCGAATTATTTCATTTCCAGCGAAGCAATCTCTGGCTCAAATGTCATCGGAATTCTGAACCCTGATGACTGAATTTTGAATCCTATATCCTAAGCTCTAACCCCTATCACCTTATCCCTACCTATGTACCCCAATCGCGTGGGTAAAGAAAATCATACCCGATGGTGCGATTATTGAGTTTACAAATTGGGGGCATCACCCGTTTAAAGTGGTTGCGTTGTATCCGTCTGACAACATTTTCCACAAATGCCCGGGAATAGCCAGCTTCCATACATTCCTGTGGGGAGTAACGTTCATCCACCAATAAAAATAACAAGCGGTCAACTTCTTCATATGTAAATCCCAATTCGCCTTCGTCAGTCTGGCCACTCCACAAATCTGCTGAGGGTGGCTTGGTGATAACAGACTGCGGAACCCCAAGATCATGAGATAACTGCCTCACCTGGGTTTTATATAAATCACCCAAAGGATTAATTGCACAGGCGGAGTCACCATAAATGGTAGTATAGCCCAACAGAATTTCAGTTTTATTCCCAGTGCCTACCACCAATCCGTTGAAGGCTGCAGATTGATCAAAAAGCACCACCATTCTGGTGCGAGCCATGATATTTCCCTTCCGCATGTTATCCATATCCGGGAAATGTTCTATTAAAGGTTCTACCATAGCAGTGATCGGAATAGTCAGGCTATTTACTCCGGTGGCATCGATTACGCGTTGGGCATCGTCCAATGAGTCCTGAGAGGAGGTACGAAACGGCATCCTGACTGCCAGGACATTTTCAGGCCCGAGTGCCTGAGCTGCCAGAAAACAGGATAATGCCGAATCTAATCCACCAGAAAGTCCAATCACAGCCCGGGAAAATCCTACACGGGTAATCTCACTGTGGATGAATTTTGTCAGAATTTGCGTCGCCAGTTTTGAATTTATAGAAAGATCGATCATGATTTCCTCTTTCATCGTCCGGATGGTCCTTTTTCCTGCAATAGAATGCGCGATAATTCTCGCTGCATCAAAGCAGTGCGTTCATCACGTAAAAGCGGTAAACGTGTACGTGTACGGTGTAACTGATTCAAGTCAATTTCACAGAAAAGCAAGGTTTCTTCGCATTGTGGCGCTCGTGCCATTACATTGCCATTAGGATCATACACCATGGCACCACCCCAAAAATGCAAGCCATCCTCATAACCAACACGGTTGGTGTGTGCCACAAACGTGGTAAAAAGGCTGGCATAGGCACGATTGATATGATCAACCCAACGCGCTGAATCAACCTGTGGTTCATTGGTAAGACCTCGACCTGGTGAAGCGGAACAGAAAATTAATACATCTGCTCCATCCTGCCACAACAGATACGGAACGGATGCATGCCAGAAATCTTCACATATTAGCATGCCAAATCGCCCAAAGCGTGTATCAAAAGCGCGTATGCTATCGCCCCAGGCAAAGAAACGACTTTCATCAAATAACCCATAAGTCGGTAAATAAATCTTCTGATGAACATGTACCACTTTCCCAGCTGAAAGATACCCGGCAGCAATGTAAAACCGATTACGTTCATCTTCCTGCACAAACCCCACAACCAGATCTAATTTCTTGCTGGCATCCAGTAACCTGGAGAAAATCGGATCCTGTGCATTAGGTTTTATTGCCACTTGCTGAACCATATCCTGCAGCAGGTAACCTGTCATAGAAAGTTCCGGAAATACCAATAAATCGACACCCTGTTCAACAGCTTTGTCGATCCATTCCAGATGTTTATTTAAATTTGCCTGGACATTACCCAGAACTGTGTTAATTTGGGCTAAGGCGAGTTTACATTTCATAGGCACCTTTTTTTTAAATTCTGATAAATTGATTCTATCCCAGAAAGAATACAGAGTGAAGTTTTTCTATTAATCCAGCTGTTGGCGAGTTTTTTTGAAAAACACGCTCCAGATCAAGAACATTAACCACAACAGACACAGGATCAGATACCAGATATCCCAATACAAACCCAACCATTCCGGTCTTTGATCAGCTCTTAACAAGGAAAAGACGAATGTATGGGTGCTGAAAATGAACCAGATCACCGCCGATTGAGCACCGGTCTTTTTTAATCGAAGTCGTGATTCAATCAGAAAGTAAATGATAAACAAGGAAGTGGCAGCCACCCATTGCAAAGGGAAACGGGGTAAATATTGAAAACTATCATCCATGGTCATAGGAACCCACCAGGCTGCCCCCATCTCCGGGCCATAACTACTCCCAGATATCCAGGCTGCCAGCCAGGACATAATAACCAGCGGGGGTAACATTACCAGAAGTCTGTCAGCCACTTCCAACCAGTTGACTCGTTTTATAAAACTTAGGATCAAAACAGTTACCCAGGCACCCAATACAGCACCCGGCCAGACCATGCCACCTTCGCGTAATCTGAGTGCCTGCCAGCCAAAATCAACCAGGAAGGCTGGTTGCCAGATTAAAAAAGCCAATCTTGCACCAATCCAGGCACCCAGCAATATCCATAAGGATGCCAACACCCATTGGAAATCATCCTTTTTCTTCTGGGTCTGAACCACGCGCCAGACTGCCAAAGAAGCCCCTGTACCGACCAAAAACGCATACCAGTTCAACTAATTATCCTCTATCAAAAATTATGCATATCAACAGTTATCCCGTCAATTGATAACACAATTTGATTTTTATTTTTCTTCATTAAATACTTTCTTCGAATAAAAATTTGATACATTAAAATAAGATTAGAAATGTTAAAAAAACTTGAAAAGAATTATTTCTAGAAAAAATGTTTTTTCCGCTCAAAATCATCCACCCGGGAACGAATCGATCGAATCTTGATTGACTCTATGAATCAAATTTTGAGTCATTTTTCACGATTTTTGACTCAAAAACCACTTTTTTTTCACAAATTGAGTCATTTTTGACTCACACGATTCAACAGATGGATGGGCAGGTTTT
>DAOUGX010000380.1:0-6355 GCA_034428855.1 Anaerolineaceae bacterium
TGCTATAAAATCGTTCACGGAAAAATAACGCTCGGCAGCATTAAAAACTTCCGGATTATTTGATCGAAACCAGGCGATGGTGGGCAATGGTAATCCTGAAAATAATGACCAACCACTTAATGCTCTCACCTGTTCCTGTAACCCTTCATTTTTCCACTCAGAAATCAGTTTTTCCGTACGACCATCCAGCCAGGTAACGATGGGATAAACCGGATCACCTTTTTGATTGGCTGGTAAGACCGAACCACTTTGAACGGCCATACTGACAGCATGAATGGAAATTTGTTCTCCAGCGGTTTGGACAATTTGTCGCAGAACCGACAATACTGCCTGCCAGACTTCTTCCGGATCCTGTTCCACCCAGCCAGGTTGGGGAGATTGGTTATGGTAAGGTGTAGAAATTGCTCTCGCCAGCTCCTGTCCCTGGTAATCAAAGAGAACGGCTTTGGTCGAGGTAGTCCCTACATCCACGCCTATAAGAGCGTCCATCATCTCAAAACCTTTCGCGTCACGTTCATTAATTAATCAACCACCACACCTGCGCGTTCAAATAATTCACCACAGACTTTTCTGGCACGTGCTAACATAGCTTTTTCATCCGTGAAGAGGATCTCTTTTCCCTTCATTAATACCTTACCATCCACGATCACAGTATCGACATCCCGATTGCTGGCATTATATACCAGAGCAGAGGTCACCTTGTGAACTGGCATCGCCATGGGGGTATCCAGATCGACCAGTATTAGATCCGCTTTTTTGCCTTTTTCCAGTGATCCAATCTGGTCTGGAATACCAAACGCTGTAGCTCCACCACGACATGCCATCCAGAGCACATCCTCAGGTAATAAAACCATGGCATTCAATGTATTTACTTTATGTAACAGGGCTGTAGTTTTTAGAACTTCCAGCATATCCTGATTGTTATTACTGCCGGGGCCATCCGTTGCCAAAGCCACTGTGATTCCTCTATCCAGCATTTCTGGTACGCGGGCAACACCCGAGGCCAGATACATATTACTGACCGGGCAATGTACGATTAAGGCTTTGTGTTTTTCCACCAGATCCAGCTCGAAATCCTCCAACCAGACACTGTGAACCAATTGCATGTGGGGTCCCAGAACACCTAAATCTGCTAACCATTCAATGTGACGGGAACCACGAGCTTCGATATTCATCTCCACTTCTTTTTTTGTTTCTGCCACATGGATATGGGTGCCGGATCCCCATTTGGATGAAATATCATGGGTCACACACATGGTATCATCGGTACAACCCCAGGGTATCAGCGGACCAAATTCAACCCGAATTCTTCCATTGCCATTCACCTGCCATTTTTCACGTAAACGGGTCGTCTCTGCGATTATACGAGCCTGGTCTTCCATGAATGTAGGGTGGTAATTCATATCCGCCCAGCCACGGGCTAACAAAAAGCGGATTCCTGTTTCCTCGGCTGCCTGACAAACACCATCATCATTAAACGGATCGGTGTGGATGTATTGGTGATCGATCACCGAGGTGGCTCCCCCGCGAATATTTTCCATCAGTCCCACCATCGCCGCTACGTAGGCTTCCTCGGGGGTTAATGCTTTGGCGACCGGCCAGATGGCTGCTTCTAACCACTCTAACAAAGGTTTGTCATCTGCCAGACCACGGATAAAGGATTGAAACAGGTGGGTATGCGCATTCACCATGCCCGGCATAACCGCCATATTGGCAGCATCCAACACCTGATCTGCTTTCAGGTATGCTTCTGGAGGATCTCCAGATCCAACATCCACAATGAGATCATTTTCGATAAATACATACCCATTTTTAAATATTTTTTTCTCATCGTTAAGCGTAATAACCGATCCGTTTTTTATTAATATTGTGCTCATATTGAAAACCTTTCTACCTTATAAATATTTGAAGTTTTCATCCTCAGGATCGAATTCGTTTAACCGGGCTAAGACCCGCAATTTCATTGATCAATCCTTCTAAAATGGGTTCAAATTGATTTGCGATAATTGGATCAGTCCAGATCCGTAAATTACTATCCAGCAGTAACATGGCTGATTGAGCTGTTCCTGCCAGTAAATTGATACTCATTTCCAGGTCATCCTTCACCTGATCATTTACAAAAGGCCTGAAATCCTGCAAGCTTTGGGCGGCTGAGATCGATAATTGGCTGATACGGGCTGGAAATTCGCATAATAATTGTTGCCCGCGTGTCTCATCACCAGTATTTCTCAAAGATACCATTAACCCGATGGCAGTCGCATCTTTGTCACAGATATCCAGGAGTTGTTCCAGAATACTGCTTAATTCGTCCAGACGGGTCTGATACAAAGTCACACCCGATTCCAATAAACGTTGCGTATTTCGTACACAGGCAAATCCCAATGAAACTGCTGAAACTGCTGCATTTGAAATCACTGCACCAGCCATGGCATGATTTTGATAACTGATTTCCCTGGAAAATTCCTTTACACTCAATTCAGTGATGGCCGTTGTCATTTCTTCCTCCACATTCAATCTTCCATCGATCAAAGCGCCTGTTTTTTCAGAAATTTCACCCTGATCCATAATATATTTCACTAATTCTCGCCTCATAAAAAAGTCAGACTCGAAATGGTCGAAGGTGTGAATATCTACCAGATCACAACCTGCCAATTGGTCATGACATTTTTCCCAATTTCCGGCTAATTCACGGATAAAACTGGTGGTAGCAATCAGGAAATCCTTGTCCAGTTGTTCATCGAGTGGTTTCCCATTGACAATAATATTTCTTACCCTGATCTCTGCTCTGGCTTTTCCCATAAGAATGGTGTACCGTAAACCGCTACTGAATTGTAAGAAACCTCGTTCGGTGTTCGGTTCACCAGGCCGATCAATCCGCATGGCGTTATCATGGATCAGTTCTCGTAATTGCCAACCCGAGATCTGATAATACCGAATGGTATCTGCGAATGGCATCAGATTAAACCAATCCCCAAAAGTGAGCTGGCCACCAACATCCAATCCTCGCCGCACACAGCTGGAATCAATCATCGCGAGGTGAACATCCTGCCCGGCTTTCTGTAATTGTGTGAGCATTCCATCTGTGATGAAATTTGCCAGGGCTAACTCACCAGAGGCAAATGTGTTACGCACAAAATCAGTACTTAGTTTCGGATCATTTCCAACGTTACCAAGTGCTCTGGAAAAGTAATTGCGAGCCCGTTGAATCAAAGGCTGCATCACCCGCTCTTCCAAATCCTGATCCACAGGTAATATTTCTGTTGGTGTCAGGCGAACATGGGTGACTGCAGCAGATTTCTGTCGGATGCGTACATCTACTCTGCCAATATACCTGCCCAGAGAACCTGCCTGTACGATTGGAATGCCGTTAACAATATTATGCGGGCTCAATCCCTGATGGTTTAATTCATGATGAGAATGTCCGCCTACAATCAGATGAACCCCAGCATAAGGTAATCCCTGTGCCAGTTCCACATCTCCGGCTTCCGCGGTTATTGCCGATGTCGCTGCCAGACTATATCCTAGATGCGTCAATAAAATCACCACATCACACAAGGGTCGGATGGCAGGCAGGATATTGAGCGTGGTTTGGATTGGATTATAAATACGGCTTTCTTGCTTGCTGATCTTGTACTCAGCAGATGTACCTAATCCAATAATCCCTACTCGAATCCCTTTGATGACCATCAAAGCGGCGGGAAAGTATATACCCTGAAGTGTCGGACTGTCTGCCAGATTAGCAGCCAAAATAGGGAACCTGGCGTCGTTAAGGATTGAATTCCTCAACACCTTAATTCCCATATCGAAATCATGGTTTCCCAGCACCGAACAGTCCACCCCAGCGGAGGAATACAATCGATAGCTGGCATGTACCGGGTCTGGTTCAATTGAACTATCCATCAGCTCATCAAAAACCGTCCCGATACAATCGTCACCAGCAGATAGTGTCAGAATGGCCCGATGGGGATCATCCAGCACTTTCTTTCGTTTTTCATTAATCACTGATACCATGCGGGTGAACACCGGTTCATCCCCGCCTGGGGTGAAGCGTACCAGATGACCATGCACATCATTAAAATGGTAAATGGTCAGAAAAAAATCATTGTCTTTAAGATCAGGAATGGACGTTGGTAAAGTAACACCCTCGTCAGGAATTATTTCTTCAATCAAACCTTTTGTGGGATCACCCGAAAATAAATACAGCTCACGGTCACCGGCAGTTAAGGGGTTTGGAAACCCCTTATGCAGCCTCAAGCGACCCTTCTCTGTATTGATTATCTTTTTATCGATCAAAGAAAAGCTCCTTATAATCCTGGTATGCAGTTTGAAAAACTAACCTTTAACTGCGCCTTCCACCATCGCCTTGAAGAATGTTTTTCTGGTAAAGAGAAACAGGAAAATGATTGGTGCTGCGATAATCAAACAGGCAGCTGCCAATACCTGCAAATTGATGATGTTCTGGCTGAGAAAGTCATATAAACCAAACATAGCTGGTTTGTACGCATTTTTGGTAACCAACAGGTAAGCAACAATAAATTCGTTCCAGACGTTCACAAAGGCCATCAGGAAAATGGAGATTAATCCTGGTAAAGCCAACGGCATGGTGATACGAAACATTGCACCCAGTGGAGAACAACCTTCAATCAGGGCTGATTCTTCCAGTTCGCGCGGAATTGAGTCAAAAAATCCTTTGGTAATCCAGACACTGATGGGTAAATAGAAACCAAAATACACAAAGATCAGGAACAAGCGATCATCAAAGAAATCAAGATTTTTCCTCATGATGACACTCATTTGATATAAAGCCAGCATGTTCGTGATCAATGGAATACCGGTGACAGCGTAAATGGCGGTCATCAGAAAATTGTGACCTTTAAACCGATATCTTGAGAAAGCAAAACCGGATAAACTGGCCAAAATCATTACCCCAAAAGCGGATGTGAAAGCGTACATCATTGTATTGGGAATGTAGGTTTTTATCAGGTTACCGGTAAGTGTAAAGCCTAATAATGCTTCCTTATCAGGTTTTGGAGCGAATACGCGTTCATAGCCTTCCACCGCCCAGCGACACGCACTCCACTCAAATGATTTTTCAGGTGTATCACAGGGAAAGAAAATCGGAGGTTTACGGGTGATATCTGCCTGTTCCTTAAAGGAGATGGTGATTGTAGTAAATATTGGAAAAATGGCAAATACACAAACAAAGAAAAGTGCTAAGCTTACTAATCTTACTTCCCAGGCTCTGCGAGACAAATAATTGGATTTTGGTGTGCTCATATTAACCTTCCCTCTTATTTAAGCGAGTTACGCGTAAAACAAGGAAAATCAAGATCCAGTTGACAACCGCGATAATCATGGCCAAAGCAGCTGCTCTACCAAACATTAACTGTCCCCACCCCAGTACATACAAAAAGTAACTCAGCACGTAAGTGGCAGTTCCAGGCCCACCTCCGGTAAGACTGAAGACCATACCAACTCCGTTCATGCCACCCAGAATCAAATTGAACAAGGCCACGACCATCGTCGGTAAAATCAACGGTAATGTAATATGGCTGGTAATCTGCCAACCATTCGCCCCATCGATTCGAGCGCTCTCAATGACTTCATGAGATATCGTCTGTAAGGATGCCAGAATTAACAAAGTAATGAAAGGCAGCGCACGCCAGGTAGCTGCTAAAATTAAGTAAATCAAAGCTGGTGACGGAGGGAACGGAAATGATCCAAACCAGGAATCAGGTCTTGTGTCAGTAAGAACCGAAATACCTCTTTCAGCCAGAATCCCGGAGAATAAACCATATTCGGGTGTCACCAATAAACGAAAAACCAAACCGGCAATAATATCTGCAATAATCCAGGGAATAAAAAGAATAGTTACATACAAACCGGTCAGGGGTACATTTCTTTTTAATAAATTAGCGATGATGAATCCAAGTGTGAGGGTAAGTGTGACATACCCAACCAGGAAAATCACTGTGTGACCAATGCTCTCAGGGAATAAATTAGCATTGAACAATCGTTCATAATTGTTGGTGCCTACAAACTCCCAACTAGCCCCTTTTCTTTCCTGAAGACTTAACCACACGGTATAAAATGCAGGATAAACTTGCACAATCAAGATAACAATAATCGTCGGAAGGATTAACCAAAAGGGCAACGATTTCCGAACTTCAAATCTTTTTAGAAAACGAGAAGGATTCTTTTGCATAATTTCACCTTTCGTGGGTGAGGTATAAAAGATTAACCAGAATTATTCTTAAATTAATCTACACTGCCAAGAAAATTTTATTAACGATCTCTGAAAACCAGCTCGAAAAAGACTCCAAAAAGCAAGTTGGTGATCTCAAGAAGATTCTGG
>DAOUGX010000381.1:0-11821 GCA_034428855.1 Anaerolineaceae bacterium
GAAGCAAATTTTCAACATTGGGGGTATTTACAACGACATCCACTGGACCAAACCAAGGATGATGCTGTAGCTTTAACACGTGCCGCTGGAGAATTGGCATTTGACCGCGATGTTGCTTACATAGCTGTGCTTACACAATCTGGGAAAACTGCATTATTAATGTCCAAAGTACGTCCAAAGGTTCCTATTTTAGCTTTTACTCCTGAACAGGAAACGTTTAATATGTTATCGTTGTTGTGGGGAGTTAAACCGTATCAGGTTCCGTATGCCACAACCATTGAGGATATGGTAGCCTTTGTTGAAGAAGCAATAATTGCCACTAATCCTATTCAGAACGGTCAGCAAATTATTTTTGTTTCTGGTTTGCCTATAGGCGATATGAGACCTCCAAATTTCTTGTTATTACACACGATCGGGAAAAAGTAACATGGTGCAAGAATTTTCTACGTTCATCTCTGCTGAAGAATTATTAAAACAATCAAAAAATGGAAATTTTGTAATTATTGATAGTCGTTTTGACTTATTTCAACCGAATTGGGGGTATCAGGATTATTTAAAAGGTCACATTCCTGGAGCTGTTTATGCTCATTTGGAAAATGACCTCTCCGGTAAAATTACCATGCAAACCGGTAGACATCCATTACCTGACAAGGAAAAATTTTTTAAAGTGTGTTCCAGTTGGGGTATCGATCATAACAAACAGGTTATCGTGTATGATACGACATCAGGCTCATTTGCTGGACGCCTTTGGTGGATGTTGAATTATTATGGACACGATAAAGTAGCCATTTTGGATGGAGGTTTCTCAAAATGGATTAATTTGGGTTTCTCAATTGAAACTGGAGCAGTCGTTAGTCACCCATCATCGTTTACAGGAATTGCAGATAAAAACCTTCTGGTTACGACATCTGAAATGGAAACCATTATTTCTGATCCAAAATACACCATAATCGATGCAAGATCGAAAGACCGATATTTAGGAGTCGCTGAACCAATCGATACAATAGCAGGTCATATACCCAATGCAAAGAATTTTTTCCATCAATCCAACCTAACCGAAGATGGATTACTTTTACCAATGGATACTCTAGTCAGAAAATATTCCGATTTGATGATTAATCAAGTTGATAATAGCTTAGTTGTATACTGTGGATCAGGTGTCACTTCCTGTTTAAACATCGCCGTCATGCAGCATTTAGGAATAAAGGACGTAAAATTGTACCTGGGTTCATGGAGTGAATGGATCCGTGATAAAAATCATCCAATCATTTCTGATTAATTTTAATAATTTAGAAATAATTGGATGATTTTCGATTATTATTTTTATCTTTACTTCAAAAATAAAGATTGATTGATTGTTTCTAATGATTCTTCCGAAGGACGCAATTTGCTGGCTTCTAAACGGTTTAAAGGTTCATCTGGCAAACTATATCGATCAAATAGAGTCTTAGCGTCAGGATCAACGAATAATAGTCCTGTAATCAATGTATTATCTTTTTCAGCTTCCTCTAAAATCTTAATGGCCTCAAAACGATTGGTCGGATCATAATCTTTATCTAATTTTTTCATCAGCACAACAGTTCCATCATGTAAGGAAACTTCTTTTGATGAACCAGGTTCAAAATCTTCAATGCTTATTTCATTTCTTGCCTGAACAAATTCAATATCATGAAGTTGAACTTCGTGCTCTTTGCCCCACAGGTAGGAATGATATGAATTTTCTTTATTATGAAATGTTACACAAGGACTGATAATATCTAACACAGCTAATCCATCGTGGCTTAATGCAGCCTTAATTAAGTTTTTTAATTGTTTTGGATCGCCAGCAAAACCTCGAGCAACAAATGAAGCATTGGTTACCAAAGCTTCCAAACAAATATCGACTGGAAGATAAGTATTAATCCCCTGTCTTTTTAAATTTAATCCTTCTTCAGCGGTAGCGGAAAATTGGCCTTTAGTCAAACCATAAACACCGTTGTTTTCAATAATATACACCATCGGCATATTTCGCCTTGCTAAATGTTTAAATTGTCCCATTCCAATTGATGCTGTATCCCCATCTCCACTCACCCCAAGGCCTTTAACTGTGATATCAGCAAATAATGCACCCTGGGCAATTGACGGCATTCTTCCATGCAAACCATTAAATCCAAACGATCTGTTGAGAAAGTAAGTTGGGCTTTTACTCGAACATCCAATCCCACTGAATTTAACAATTTTTTCGGGAATTATGCCTAATTCAAAACATGCAGCGACAATTTGACTTGATATGGAATTATGTCCACAACCCTGACATAATGTACTGGGAGCACCACGATAATCAGCACGCGTTAAACCTGCTGAATTTTCATTTCCTGTACGAATATCTGTCTCAACCATTGTTATTTCTCCTCAATTTTCCGGATTTCTTTTGCAATCCATCTGGCTGTTAACGGCAATCCATCGACCTTCGTAATATTTCTAAATTTATCGGCTTGCGACGTGAAATTAATTGTCAGCAATTGAGCCAATTGGCCATCTCTATTAAGCTCAACAATATATAGTAGTTCGTGATTTTGAATAAAATCTAATACTTGATCTTGGAACGGAATCGATCGAATTCGCATGTAATCTAAACTTAATCCATCACCATCCAAAATATCCAAAGCCTCTTCAACAGGAAATGACGCTGAACCAACACAAATCATGGCATGCTTATTTCCATTCGATTTAATAAACGGTTCCGGAAGATATTTTTTACCATTTTCATATTTTCGCTTGATTCGGTTTAAACTTTCCTCCCAAATTTGTGGATCTTCCGTATATTTGGCATATTCATCATGTCCAGTGCCCCTGGTGAAGTAAGCAGCTTTGGGATGCCGATTACCCATAAGAGTTCGATAAGGAATACCATCACCATCCAGATCTTTATACCTGCCATACTCTTCTTTAAATTTGTCCAGCATCTTCTGAAAGTCTTCCTCCCAGAGAATCTTCCCTCGATCCATTGGTTTGTCGGGATATTTAAATTTTGGTGTCATCCATTCATTCATACCAAGATCCAAATCGGTCATAACAACCACCGGGGTCTGAAGTCTCTCTGCAATATCGAATGCTTTCCAACCAAACTCAAAACATTCATTTACAGAACCTGGAAACAACATTATGGAATCTGTATCGCCATGCCCCATAAAATTGACAAAGGTAATGTCACCCTGCGCAGTTCTGGTAGGTAATCCTGTACTGGGTCCAACTCTTTGGACATTCCAAATTACGACTGGGATTTCTGCATAATATGCCAATCCGATGAATTCGGTCATAAGACTCAATCCAGGACCGGAAGTTGAGGTCATGGATCGCAATCCTCCCCAACCCGCTCCAATTGCCATTCCAATTGCTGCCAATTCATCTTCTGATTGCACAATGACAGAAGTTTGTTTCCCGGTTTCCGGATCGGTTCTTAGTAAAGGAATAAATTCATGTAATGATTCCGCCAAAGATGAGGCAGGTGTGATCGGATACCATGCAGTAAATTGAACACCTCCATAAATTGAACCCAATGCTCCAGCTGAATTACCGTCCGTCATAATCCAACCATCATTACCTTCCATGTGTTCAACGAAATATGGATCTGATTTTTTTAAGTTTATTCGTGCCCATTCTGCTGATTTTTCAATCACTTCCATATTTAATAAAACTGGTTTTTCTTTATTTTTGAAATGAAAATTCAAAGCATCCCTGATGATTCCAAAATCCGCACCTAACATTTGTGCCAATATACCAACATAAACCATATTTGCAATGTAATCTTTTAAACTCGGAGACACCTCAGATTCTTTGATAATTTTCTTAATAGGCATCGGATAGTAAACAATATCTTCTCTTTTGTTCGTGAAAGTAAGGTCATCTGGATAGAAAAGTACGCCACCTGGGACAAGAAAATCAATCTCGCGGTTAATGGTTGAAGGATTCATTCCAACAACAATGTCGTCCTCTTGGACTCGTGCTAAATATCCTTTTTTACTTAACCTCAACGTGTACCATGTAGGTAATCCTTGAATATTTGATGGAAAAATGTTTTTACCAGCAACTGGAATCCCCATTTTGAAAAAAGTTCTCATCAATGTTGTGTTTGCAGTTGCGCTTCCAGAACCATTGACCGTGCTAAAGGTAATACAAAAATTATTTATTATTTTTCTTTCTTCGCTTGTAATTTGATCTTTTTTTATATTAACGCTCTTTGTCATTTTCTCTCCTGTATGAAGAAATGATTATTATTCAAAAGCTTGAGATGGTACTGTTTTGTTACTTCGAACCAGTAAGTTTTTATGTTCAAGAAAAGCTTCCAAAGCCTGAGCAAGATTCCCATTCCGAATACCCTCTAAAACGAGGCGATGATAAAACCAAACTCTTCGTAAATATTGCAGATCATTAATGACAGCAAAACCTTGAAATTCATAAATATCCCAATAAACAGACAAAATGGATTGGACAAATGAATTTTGTACACCAGAAAAAATTCGTGCGTGAAATTCTCTATGTTCCATGTGTGGTAACTTGGGGGGTGATAAAGCAATATTATCTTCTGCCCTTTTTACGATATTATTTAATTGCTCAATATCCTGTTTCGTCATTTTAGACACAGATTCAATAAAATAAGCTGCCTCCAGATGATTTCGTAAATCCCTGAATTGATCAAAATAGTCTTCTGATATTGTTATGGCATAAGTAATTGTTAACAAAAGTGAAGGGGTAAAATCAAATGGTAACCAGCGAATACCAGTCCTTGGTTTCACTTCAACAAATCCCATTACTCTCGCAACTTCTAATTGTTCCCTTAGGCTTGCTACACTAACCTGTAATTCTTTACTGAGAACAGATAAAGCAGGTATTCTTAATTCCCCCATTGAAGACTTTTCGGCTATATATCTTAAAAATTCCGATAAAAGAGTGGTTTGTTTAGGAAAAATTACCATATATTTTCAAAAAGTAATTAATCTGATTAATCAGATGATTAAATGTTATTAGTCAGTATAGCATTTTTCTAATGCATTGGTCAAGAGACCTATGTAATGCTATCCTTATACATTTAATCCGGTTAATTTTTGAAAAATTAATTACCTGAAATACAACCCAGCTTTTGAACCATCCCCAATATACTGGACACAGCATAAGGAAATACATTTTCATCAAAATCAAATTTGGGATGATGATGACTAAAAATTAAATTCCTGTCAGGATTAGATGATCCAACAAAATAAAAACATCCTGGTACTTGATTTAAAAATAAAGAAAAATCTTCAGATCCCATCGTTTGACAATGATCATCGATTATTGCATCATCATATTGTTCGTTTATGACCTCCAAAAGAGAAGCCACAACCTTTTCAGAATTAATTACTGCCGGGGTGATTTCATCCAATCTGAATGTAGACTGGCAATTCATTCCTTCACAAATTGATGTGGAAATCAATTTTATCTTCTCAACTACGTGGTTTCTGACCTCAGGATTGAATGTACGAATTGTTCCGGTCAACTTAACCACTTCTGGTATTATGTTGAAGGCTGTTCCTCCATGAATACTCCCAAAACTTATCACAGCACTTTCTAAAGGTGAAACATTTCTACTTACAATTGTTTGTACTGCCTGAATAATCTGAGCGGCAGTAACAATTGGATCAATGGCTTTATGAGGTAATCCACCATGACCACCTTTTCCAATAATATTTATTTCAAATGTGTCCGATCCAGCCATCATAGGTCCATTATTGATACCGAACCAACCTATAGGTTTTTCATTCCATAAGTGTAAACCAAGGACAAAATCTGGTTTTGGATTTTCTAAAACACCATCCAGGATTGTGGCTAAGGCTCCTCCTAATCCTTCTTCGGCTGGTTGGAATATAAATTTTATTGTCCCTTGAATGTTATCTCGTAACTCACTAAGAATTTTTGCGACTGTCAAACCAATTGCCATATGCCCATCATGACCACAAGCATGCATTACACCATGATTCTTGGAAATATAATCGGTACTATTTTCTTCTACAATTGGTAATGCATCCATATCAAAACGGAGCAAAATAGTTGGCCCATTCGAATTTCCTTTAAGAATGCCAATCACACCAGTTTTACCAATAAATCTGGAAACCTCATAACCATTGCTTTCCAATTCTCTAGCAATGATTTCGGAAGTTCGATTTTCCTGAAATCCTAATTCCGGATATTGGTGAAAATCTCTTCTAAATTTAATTGAATAATTAAGATTTTCAACAGCAAACTTTAAATATTTAGTTGTGGTCATTGTTTCTATTTGGATTTGAAGGTCTACGTTTCTTCCAACGTGGCCTTTTTCCTTTCCCATTTTGTTTATTTCTCACATTGTTTTTATTAGATGGCTCTTCATGATTTTCCTCAGGATTAGCATCCATTTGGTAGATATTTGTATTATCTTCAATTGATTCAACCTTTGGTTTTATTGGGGTTTCTATTGGAGTAGAACCATCCATAACCTGAATATCAGAATTGAAAAATTCCTTTCTACCTACCTCAGGAATTTCTACGATAACTGCCATTTTTAATGGAAGCACATCCAGAACTTTTCCTTCACCAACAGGAGTCATAACTCGTTTATTTCGCTTCGGAAGCTGTCGTCGATTCTCTGCATACATTTCGTACTCATAAATGAGACAACAACGTAATCTTCCACACATACCTGTAATTTCAGTAGGAGTTAAAGAGATTCCCTGTTCTTTAGCCATTCTAATGGATATAGAACTAAAATCAGTAAGAAACTTCGAACAGCATCGGGTCGGTAAGCCACAAGCCCCCATCCCACCAAAGATTTTGGCAACATCTCTCGGACCAATTTGTCTTAATTCAACTTGTGATTGTTGAGAGAATTTACTAATTTCTTGTTTTAGGTTTTTCAATTCGATCTTGTTTTCGCCTTCATAACTATATAAGACCGAAATACGTGAACCATCCAAACTATATTCAACTGAAACTACTTTTACTCCATCCAGATTTTGATTTCTAATTTCCTGTCTGGTAAATGCGAGTAATCTATTTTCTTTCTCTTCATTTTCCTGTCGCTGACGTAGATCGTCAGCAGTAGCTAACCGTTCGATCTTTTTCCAGGAAGTTTCCCCAGTCGAGGATATATCCCCAATGATTTGCGCAACTTCACCTAATTGCCAACCTCGGGCTGTCTCGACGACAACTTGCCCACCAGGATTGACATCCAAATGGGGATCAACCTCAAAATGGTATAATTTTCCCACTTTTGAGAATCTAACAGAAACAACTTTGTGCTGTGGTTTTTCCATAATTTACTCAATTATTTCCAATTCTATACTTTGTTCCTTTTCGAACGCTGCGACACTTAATTTTGCAGCAATAAGCTCTGATACCTCTTTTAGTGTTTTAGCTGCTTTTGAATCAGGTTGTGAAATAACAATTGGTTTGCCAGTATCTCCCCCGACACGAACATCGGGAGTGAGAGGAATTTTACCAAAAAACGTCGTACTCGCTTCCTTTGCCAGAGCTTCACCACCGCCATTACCAAAAACCTCCATAATTTGTCCATCAGGAAGTTCAAGATAACTCATATTTTCGATAACCCCCAAAATTGGAATTTCCAGTTGTTTAAACATATATAAACCACGACTGGCATCTTCCAGTGATACAGCTTGCGGAGTGGTCACAATAACACCTCCACTAATCGGTATGGATTGGGCTAAACTTAACTGAGCATCACCTGTCCCAGGGGGTAAATCAATGATTAAATAATCCATTTCTCCCCATGCAACATCCGATAAGAACTGACGAATAGCAGAATGAAGCATTGGACCTCGCCAAATCAAAGGTTGACCAGGTTTTACTAAAAATCCAATACTCATTAACTTTACCCCATATGCAATGGCTGGATTAATCTTATTTTCATTAAACGCAGGTAATTTTTCCACACCCATCATCGTCGGTATATTAGGACCATATATATCTGCATCTAATAGACCAACTTTTGCTCCTGCCTGGGCTAATGACACAGCTATATTTACACTAACTGTTGATTTGCCTACTCCACCTTTTCCAGAGGCAATCGCGACCACATTTCTTGCCTGCAATGACAAATTACCGCGATTTCTCCCATCATTTGGAACATTAGAATCGAGTATGATCGACACTTTTTCTACACCATCGATCTTCATTACTGCATCCCTGGAATCCTTTTCTATTTTTCCTTTAAGAGGACATGCTGGTGTTGTCAGCATAATTGTAAATTTTACTTCTGATCCAGAAATGGATAGGTCTTTAATCATATTGAGAGTAACCAAATCTCGATGTAATTCTGGTTCCTGGACTGTTGATAATGCCACTAATACGGCCTGGGTTGTTATTTTGCTTTCTGTCATCTTAACCCTTTCAAAATTTATATTGTTAAACCTTTATTATGGTTCTCAATTTCAATTTTTGCTTTATCGAATAATTTTATCAAGTCAGAATCTTCCCCTCGAAAACGTCGGATTGATTGTTGTGCACACCGGGTGCAACCCCGCATGGCGCGAAATGAATCAGCATTGCAACCATTGCAACCAACCAGCCTGACAATCATCAGCACAAACGCAATTTTTTCTTGTTCTTTTGCGTCAGATAAAATGTAATCAATAAGTTGATCCCATTGTGGTCCTCGAAGACCCTTTAAACCTGGTATCGCCCTCATGGGGAATAATACTTCAGTGTCTGAATTGTACATATTTTACAAAATACCTTTAATATTTCTCAAATTATGCTTCTTTTGAAGCTTTAACTGCTGCTTTTTTGGCTTCTTTTTCTTTTCTTGCATTTTCTTCTACTTTATATTGGGTAGGTTTGATGTTTGCATAATAGGTTGCAGGTTTAAGTAACTTATCTAAATCATATACGTGATGAGCAAATCGGTCAATATTGGCAATTTCATAATCATGATCCATCCGAATTGCTTCAAAAGGACAATATTCAGCACACAACCCACAATTCATACAAATATCAATGTCAATGAAGAATTTTGCAGGCTTTGGTACAGGTTTACCTGTTTCAGGATTTACACTTCTGGTTATCCAGATACATTGTGGAGGACACACTTTGGCGCAAATTCCGCACGAAGTGCACCGAATATCCTTTTCACCATTTTCAGATTCATCATAAACAAGGAAAGGAATATATCTGAACTCTTCAGGAACTTTTGATTTTTCTTCAGGATATTGAACAGTAAATATCCCCTTCGTATCAAACGATCGCCGGTCTTCGATTCCCTTTTCAGTACCGTACCGTTTTCCTGAATATTTAAGATCAACCCAATAGGTCTCAAAAAAATGTTTCAATGTTATTCCTAAACCTTTGACAATTCCATTTATTCCCATTTTTCCTCCTACCGATCAACCTCACCCAAAACGATATCGATTGAACCTAAAATCGCAACCACATCTGCAACTTTCTGAGTTACACACATTGGGCTTAATGATGTTAGATTAATAAAAGACGGGGCGCGTACATGATACCTCCACGGATTAGCTTGTCCATTAGAGACTACGTAAAAACCGAGTTCGCCTTTTGGCGCTTCGACACGTCCATAAGCTTCACCAGCTGGAACTTTTACTTGATACTGTGTTTTTCCCTCAAATATTGGACCATCAGGAATTTGAGAGATGGCTTGTTGGATAATTCGGACGCTCTGTCTCATTTCTTCTATTCGAATTAAATAACGGTCGTAAATGTCACCATGGTACCTGACAGGGATATCAAATTCAAACCGATCATAGATGCCATATGGGTCAGCTCTTCGAATATCATATGGAACGCCACTAGCCCTCAAAATCGGACCAGTTGCTGAAAGATTTATTGCTTGTTCAGCAGTTAATACACCAATTCCTATGCATCTGGAACGAACAATTTCATTTTCTGTTAAGAAATTATCCAATTCATCCACTTTGCCTGGTAATCTTTCAAATGCCAAATTTTTAATTGCTTCTTGGATTCCTTCCGGTAAATCTCTAACTACACCGCCAAAACGAAAATAATTACACATCATCCTTGATCCAGATACTGCTTCGAAAATGTCAAGAATCAATTCTCTTTCCTTTAAGGCGTATAAAGCAGGAGTGAAAAATGCTCCTAAATCATTCAACAAGAATCCAGTTGACATAAAATGGCTGGCAATTCTCGTAAGCTCGGCCATAATTACACGAATATATTCTGCACGTTCAGGAGGTTTTACTCCCATCAATTTTTCTACAGCTAAAGCGTAACCAAAATTATTGCTCATCGAACTGATGTAATCTAAACGGTCAGTAAAAGGCATATTTTGAAGAAATGTGTTTCTCTCCCCAATTTTTTCATGGTTGCGATGCAAATACCCGAATGCTGGTTTTAGATCTAGTATTGTTTCGCCTTCAACCATGGCTGCCATCCTAAATACTCCATGAGTGGAAGGGTGTTGAGGACCTAAATTAATGATGATCGCTTCTGTCTCCAAATCTCCTGCAGTGTCAGGTTTCTTCAATCCCATGTATAATGCTTCTTCCCCTGCAGCCACCCATTTTTCAGGATCAAAATTTTCCGGATATTTTACATTACCACCAAAAATATTTTTTTTCTCTGCGTGCTCAGCTACCCCTTCAGGCCATCTGGAAGAAAAAGGTTTACCATCTTCTTCATAATAAGGTTCTTTCCAATCTTTTCTGAGGGGATGCCCATCAAAACCTTCCCACATTAATATCCTTCTAAGGTCAGGATGTCCCTCAAATTTTATACCTAATAAATCCCAAACCTCGCGTTCTTGAAATTCAGCACCTTGATAAATGGAGGTAAGTGAAGGAACAAATGCATCATTTCTGGGTACCTGAACCTTTACAACCAGGGCTCCACCACCCAATGATCGATATAAATGGTAAACAACTTCCATTGTCTCTGGATAATAATCGACCCCAGTTATGGAGGATAAAATGTCGTAACCCCAACGATTGTTTGCATCTTTTATAAAATCTAAAAGAAATTCTCGTGAAACGATAAAACCACCATACCCAGTCCTCGAATCTAGCGCTACTTTATCAGGAAAAAGTGAATTAAATTCTGGAACTTGTGAGACTAAAATTTGCTCCTCCATTATTATGCATCCTCTCCTTTGGCACCTGACTCGATTATAATTTCATCACCCGTCATTTCTTCTACTTTTTTGAACAGTTGAAATTTCCTCGGATCCAATAAATCCGGTCCCAGGATGGGAACAGGTATTTCTTCATAATAATCTTTTTTATACCATTCAGCGTTTGCTAAATTTTCTTTTTCTATTTTTTTCTGTAAAACGATTAAGCCATGTAGTAATGCTTGCGGGGTTGGTGGACAACCTGGAATATATACATCGACTGGAAGAAATTGATCAATTCCAGAAACAACGTTATAACCTTCTTTGAATGGTCCACCTCCAGAAGCACAGGCTCCCATGGCTAAAACATATTTGGGTTCTCCCATTTGATTAAATAATCGAACAATTTGAGGTACCATTTTTTTGGTAACAGTTCCGGAAACTATCATAACATCAGCTTGTCGAGGGCTTGGACGCATGACCTCCATACCAAATCGAGAGAAATCATAGCGACTGGCAGCTGTAATAATCATTTCGATCGCGCAACATGCCAACCCGAACATCATTGGCCATAATGAATTAGCCCTGCTCCAATTGTAAATTCGATCTAATGTTGTAACTGCTACCTGGCTTTGTAATTCAGGAGGTACAGTAATATCAGGTTTATTTATCGATTTTGATTGCATCTTGACCTCTTTTGGAAACTGAATTAGATACAGG
>DAOUGX010000382.1:0-4821 GCA_034428855.1 Anaerolineaceae bacterium
TACTAACGCTCTAACCAGAGATCTCGTTCCTCCTTTGATGGAATAGTGGAATAATTGGTCAGCTCCACGAGCGATTTGTTTGGGGATACGTGCATCGAAGGAAGGTTCCGGGTTCAGCGCGAAAACCCCTAATCCCTGAAATTGGCTGGGTGGTGTGAAGAAATCTGCCAATATAGAAATAAATACAGCGCGGAGTTCTGGAGATCGGAAATAATCTTCCATCACCTGTTCCGCATTCCAGTCTTTTCGCGATGCAAAAGGCAACATATTTGAGAGCAGCTGTAATCGCTTCCAGACCAGTGGTATACCTGATGCATGTCCCATTTTTCGTACAATCGTCATTAAACGGGTGAAACGGACATAATCCTGCCAATATCTCTCTAATCCATGTTTGTCCTGAGGAAATTGTTGCTGGAGAAATTCAATACGCCATTTCGGATGGGAAAATTGAGCAGGTTTATCGATGCTGAAATCCGGAAAAACATACCGGCGATCATCTCTGATCAGATCGATTTCATCAGAGCAACCCAGTGCATCAAATACATCCCCAGCAGGTTCACCTGTTCCGAATCCCTCGACCAACAATTGTCCCAAATCCCAGGTGAAACCATTTTCCTGCCAACCCTGCAACACCCCACCTGGTTCTGGGTTAGGGTCAAATACTAATACTTGATGTCCAGCTTTTGATAAGGCAGCAGCGGCTGTTAATCCAGCTGCTCCAGCACCAATTACGATTGCCTTCATGAAGTCTCGCTTTCAATAATAAGGGGAAATTCATTTCATTTGGTATTGTAGCAAAAACCTGAACGGGATTCAATTAATCCGGGCTCATAACCCGGAGGTCATAGGTTCGAATCCTGTCCCCGCTACTGTTTCCGAGACGACCAGAAATGGTCGTTTTTGGTTTAAACATGCGTAATTCCTTGATCTATATAATTGAGAAGAGGTTTTATTGTTGATTACGATAAAACTCTCTTCTTGAGATAGGTCAAGGGTATCATTCTGGTGATGACAATTCAATATATCAATATCGGTAGGTTGTTAACAAGAAAACCTATCCATTTCGATAGGTTTTAAGCAATTACAGAATTCTGTCCTAACAATGTTGGGCAGGGAATGCTGTTCTATTACTCCTTACCTTCGACCTCAATACGATCAATCAGGACTTGTGAACCATTGTAGTCGGGGACATTACTGAACAAGGTTCCATAAAGATGCACGACCTTGCTGCTATCGCGGAGTGCAAGAATCTGGTCAGATACCTCAGGATCCAATGAATCGATTCCAAAGTAAATGGATCCACCAAGATCCTGCCGCTCAAAATAATCATCATATTGAGCACCGGGCGGTGTACTCTTGATGACGCCCCACCAGTCTTCTATTGGTTCTGAGGTGCCTGGTTGCATGTAACCGCCGCTGGCATTTGGGGTCGGTTCTGCAGTTTGGCTAAGCTTGGGATTTTCTAGGGTTTCCATACCACACTCGCCACGGAAATATGCCCACTCATCGCAGGTACTACCGGTCGGAATAACACATACTCCTGATTGGCTGCCATCCTCCGCAGTACGAATCTCAAGTTTGTTTCCTTGCTGCTCACAATAGACTGAAGCAGGATTTGGCATATTTGCTTGGGGTGTGTCCGTCACAATTGATTCAGGTGCCTGTATATTGGGAGTGCAGGCGGCTAATGTCGTATAGAAAATCACCCCAAATGTAATAAACAGCAATCGTAAATTTTTCATTTTTTCTCCATTTCTTGATTTTTCATAGACGCAATAATTCCGATAATTGTTCCTTGGCAATAAGCTTTCCTAAAGTCTAAAATTTCTAAAATAGAGAGCTTGAGTTTGGCATTCGTTTCCCTGAAACTGAAGACAACATCAACCAGGGTTCAATAATGATATTGATCAGCACGTGTGTAAATATGCAGGGTCCTAAGTTCCGCCCGCACACGAGATAGATGATTGCTAAAAGTATGCCTAAAATGGATGTTGAGAGAATGGCCGGAAATGTAAACTTGATGTCACCTTTGAAAAGAATCCATGCAGTGTGGGCTAACCCAAAAGCAACGCCGGAAATGATGATTTGGAGGATGAGACCTACATCTCTTGCCATGAGCATATCCATCAGCCAACGCCTAAAAAAGACTTCCTCAACAATACCTCCGACTAGTGCTGCGAGAATTCCCACAAGTTTGAACAGCGAAATTTCCTTTTGTTTGGTTAATACTAAAAGAATGACTCTCATTGTGTAAAAAACATAGGCTATCGCTATAACCATAGCAAGCACCCAAGCCAAAGGGGGAGCGAATGAACCCCTCTCAAAGCCAAGATTTTGAAAAAGCGGGATTGGACGCCAAAATATGCTCATTGCCAGTGGACTGAACATCAATAATGCGGTCAAGCTTAAAATCAACGCTGTCTTCGTTCGATCGCTCATTTCAATCTCCAGTTTTTTTCCTCTAAATAGTGACACAATAGTAAAACAATTACGGTTCTTGCTAATCTACATGCTCAATAAGCTTCTTCAATCTATCGGAGGGAAAGCTCTTTACATTGGCATAGTACTTTTTTCTAATGGCAGGTATCCTGGTCAGCAACATTAATATTGGAGTCAGCATCCTGATTTTGTAGTCTTTATGCGGAAAGTCAAAAAAGCCGTGTTTTTTGAAATATCTGAAATCTGCCTGCCAAAGGGGTCGAAGCCTTCCCCAAATGTTGTCTCTAAAAACCTTATGCCCTCCAACAGCCAGAAAGTCCTGCGATTTGAGGTATCCTTTTTCAGCACAATCGACTAAACGCTGGGCAAAACTTTGCAGCAAAGCGTCAATCTCCGCCGAGTCCTCGCACTCATCGGTAATGATGTCGACGTGATTGGCATATTGTCGAGCCGTGGACGAGGCTTCAAGGATTTGAATGAGATTTGAATTTTGTCGAAGTGGTCCTGAAATGATATATCCCAATTGTTTCCCGGCAAGAGACGGTGTATGGTTCCAAAAGTAAGCCCGGTCATAGAATGTTTTCCACATGGAGGATAAATACCGGCCTTTGACCGTCCCCGCGAAGACAATCATATCCGCGGTTCTCACGCGCTGGTTATAAAAACTGGCAAACCCGTCTTGATAGACACAGTTGTAATCATATCCACACCGCATGCAACCCAGGCATGCACCGCGAATATCGACATCTTTTAAATTAATCACCTCGATCTCGCTGGCAAAAGATTGCTTGAATCGGGCAATCATCTTCCCCAGGTTGGTATTGCTGTCATTACTGTCTGTCAGGACCAGGATCTTTTTCCCTTTCGCGTCAACCCTCGTTTCTGGCTCGGCCGGCTGGTACGCAAAGTCGCTGAACGTAAGTGGATTGAAAAGCTTTGAGGTTGCAGCTTGCTCTAGAATCGCTTTGATGAAACCCTCAACGAAAATTGTTATCTCCCGTCTTCGCTCCTCTTTCATCATGTCGATGATATCCAAAGAGATGGCATCAACAAATTTCATTCTTAAGTCTTCACAGACCGCGCGCATGTAATTGTGGGCGGTATGGTCGTAGAAATGGATGGATGTGGTTATTACAGCGGCATACTTATTCTCAAAAGCACCTTCCATCCCCCTCTCAGAAATCAGTTCAATGAACCGCATATACTGAGCGGGAACACACAGCACCCAAAGACCGAAAGACCACAATACCCCGTCAGCAGTCTGGATTTCATCAATGATTTCCTGAAAGACTTTACGGTCTTTCTCTATCTTTTTTATTTGCTTTGAAACGTGAATAATTCGAAAATCATGTTGTGGATAATGTTTTTGAATGTATGCAACGTATTGTATGGTAATGCTATCTTCGCCTTTTGGGCTTCCATTCAAGACGATAATTTTCATTCTCTTTATTCCTTACTCAATTTGACGTTAGTAGACCACGGTTTATTAGCATTCCTGTTTGGCGCAAGATCCCGTTGACACAAACCTTGTTTCTATACCATGCTGTCGTCAGCCTTGATCGAAGGTATTTGATTTCTGAAGGTCTCTATCAACCCCAAAGTTGACACGAAAGCACCGCTGGGCAGTAGTTACAATCCACTTCCAATGCAAAACAAGATGAATAACCATCAAGATTGTGCACAGTACCCCAAAGACAACATGGAGGCGATCTGGCATCCTTACAAGGTAAACCTGGTCGCCATAGTGGAGTACCCATGCGATTACACCAAAAGCATTGGTGGCGATAAAAGTAAGCCACATTATGCGATCAATAACGCGAATTGCGCGCACTTTTTTTGGCATCATATCGAGGCGACGTCCACGCAAGGCTTTGAGCCAATCCCAATGCCAGACAATGTGCCAGGCAACTCCAGCGAGCCCCACCACCCCAAAAGAGATGTGGGCTGCCACCCACTCTTGGCGGGAAAACCCAAGAAAAACACTTAAAAAGTGGTGGGGGATGGCGAGCCAAAGCAAGAAGCCAGTAATGGTCGTGAATAGAAAAGCCATGAAGATGGTCACATCGAGCCAGAAATTACGTTTTGTAGTTTTCATTACTAATTCCTTTTGGTCGGTGATGTTTCCAAAGCATAGAAAACTACCCGACCAATCAAGACTAAAAAGCCTACATCGCAGATGCAATCATCTGAACTCCGTACGGAACAAGCGACACTGCCATCATGATGGAAGCACTCAGATTAACAATTTCAACACCATCGGGTGTAGCCATTAATAACGCGCCGATCAAAAACAAGATACTTTGCCAGGGAGAGAGCGTATGAGTCTTGAGCAAGGCAATGGCTTGAATGGCAAAACCGATGGGTAGAAAAACAATTCCCCAA
>DAOUGX010000383.1:0-2759 GCA_034428855.1 Anaerolineaceae bacterium
TCCCAGTCGCATTCCTCTGCCAGGCTGACCAGTTCAAAGCCATCAGGTAAAGCGATTTCAGGAAATGGATTGGGGATTTCAAAGCGATATAATGGGCGGGTTTCATCTATATGCCTTTGATATCCTCTCTTTTTTATCAATGCAAGCATTGCCTGATCATAGTCATTCACATATGCCAGGAGGTATTTTCTTCCATCTCGGCTGGAAACTCCTGTTAATTGATTTTCAGCGTAATCCAGCATCTCCTCCCGCAAGAAACCGAAATCAGGATGGAATTGGAAAAAACCCTCTCCCAAGTGCCATTCATAGTGAGCAAAAGCAACAATCTCATTATTCACTTCCCAAATTCTCCAGCGATTCATGTGATCTATATCCAGAGCTGGATGAAAATTGGCATATTCCCATTCCGGTTCCAACCAGTTGCCATCCGCGTTGGCAGGGAGGTGATGTTGGATGAGAAATTCGCTGATTTTTTGGTAATCCTCTTCCGGGTTATATCGTCTTGTTTTTACTATCATTTTTTCTCCCATAATACAATCTTTTTCTTCAATGGGTTGGATACTCTCCATTAGCGCCCTACCCTGATTTCCAATCAAAGTGGTTACCATTTCCAGCCAGGATAATCAGCGTCCGATTTTCCTGTCTGAATCAGATCTCCAACCTGAAACTGGATTGGAATTAGGAAATTTAAAGAGTAGGTTAAGATGGCAATTCAGTTCATTTGATTGAGAAATTATTTAATTAATAAAATTCTATATGTTATTTTACAAATAGAATTAATTTCCTGAGACTAAATAGAACTGTATTTTCTACATAATAACCTTGATCGGTTTTTTCTTAAGGAAAAACAATCTTCTATAGTTTACTATGATCTATTATTTAACAGTATACAAACTTTTTACAATAAAACGAATTCCATTTGAGTGTATGATAATATTTAATAGAAGGAAATAACAATGAATACTTACAAAGAATTCTTTATGAGCCACCAATATATCAATGTGGAAACTTTTCGTAAAAATGGAGTCGGTGTAAAAACACCTGTTTGGTTCGCTCAGGATGGCCAATCACTGGTGGTTCGCACTGAAGCAAATTCAGGGAAAATGAAACGTATTCGTAACAATTCAAAGATAAGGATAGCACCTTGTGATGCCAGAGGAAACCTGTTAGGAGATTGGGTCGATGCACAGGCAGAAATCATTGTGGATGAAACTGAAAATAAAATTATCGACCAACTGGTGACTAAAAAATACGGTCTTCTCAAACGATTCTTTGACCTGACTCAGAAATTACGCGGTGGAGACTATGGTTCTTTCCGGATTTCCTTTTATGATTTGGAACAGAATTAATGAAGAAACTTTCTACTTATTACTGAGTAGTTATAGGTTTAAACTTTAAATCTTTTCTAAAAAATGTATCCAACCGCAGATCAGTGACATCCACCAACCGCATTAAGATTGGATCATTCAACCGTTTCAAAATTGCGCGTGCCTCTGAAATCATTTCTTTGCTGCGGTCAAATGTGTAAGCGACTCGCTCAGACTCCGAACGCAGCGTCTTTGCATTTTGTTTTGCCTGAGAAGGATCGTTAATATTCTTAAACCCCAGACTTACATAGGAATAATGCCCCACTGCGAGATCCCCTTCCAAATCAGTCCAGTCATCAATAACCTGAATCACTGCGCCAAATAATAAAAAGACTCGCCAATATTCATCAATTAGATGGGTCTTTCCCAACCGCTCAAGACTTAGCATGAATGGTGTCACAACATGAGCTCCTTTTGCTCCACAATCCTCCGGTTTCTCAAGTGTGTAAGGGCTAGCTTTCCCACGCATGGATTTCTCTTTGATTTCGGCTCTCAGAAAAATTCCGCGCATTCGATTCAGTACTTCTAAATTGATTGGTGTAACTCCAAAAACCTGCAAAATCAATGTTTCATATTCAACAATCAAAGCTTGAGCAGTGAGAATCTCAACCGGGGATGCATCCGAGCCATCCACATTCATATCCAGAATTCCATATCCGGCAACGCCAAACACCGCGGATTTTAACACAGTGGAGAATTGATCCAAGAATTCTTTCAGACCCATTTCGTCCATCCATACAGCCAGAAAAGCAAAAATTGGATAAGCATCCTTAAAGTATTGAGGACGATTATTCTTCCATTTGGTCACATCGACACCCATGGGAACACTGAAATCTTTCAAAATCTGCTTTGCCTGATCATCCAACCCCTGAAACGCAAGCAGGAGATCATAATTCACTTTTCTGTGTTTCCATAAGCTTAACATTGTCACCTCAGACATAAAAGGAGACATCACAGCATCCCAAAAAGCTTCTTTGTCACGATGGTAAGTTTTTTGAATAGCAGGAACAAATAAATCAAATTTATTGTTAGTCATGACAGCTTCTCCAGATTTATTCAAATTTTCTTTTTAATTCACCTGCCCACAATTGGATAGCTGCCCAATCGCGATGATCCCCTGCCTTCCAGACGCCTAAAAGCGTGCTTATTCTAAATTTCATCCGATCACCTGCTGATGGGATCTTGCTGATTTCAAGCCCACCTGCAAAAATGTTTTCACTGATGGTTGGAACCAATGCCTTTACAGGTTGCATCCATTCAGCAACATGCGTGCGATACTTTTCACCATTTTTCATCGCCAGTGTCATGCACACCAGAAAAGCAGCGAATGGCTTTTTTGATAATTCATTTCTATTTTCACGAATAAATTGCATCCCCTCCGGCAGCCATGCC
>DAOUGX010000384.1:0-2014 GCA_034428855.1 Anaerolineaceae bacterium
TGTCTATAAGGCAATGGATCCAAATTTACGGCGGGTTGTTGCAATAAAGATGGTACATCCGCATCTGAGTAATGATCCATCTTTTATGAAAAGGTTTGAAGAAGAAGCAGCAGCTATCGCATCCCTGCGGCATCCGAATATTGTTCAGGTTTTTGATTTTAATACCGATGACGACGTGAACTATATGGTGATGGAGTTTATCCCTGGTGAAACCCTGCAGGCACGCTTGAAGCGACTCAACAATCAAAATAAAAAAATGTCGGTAGCTGAAGCAATCCATATTACCTCCGGAGTTTGTGCCGGATTGAATTATGCGCATAAGCGTGGAATGGTCCATCGCGATATTAAACCAGCAAATATCATGCTGGATATTAATAATCAGCCTGTTTTAATGGATTTTGGAATTGTTAAAATTGTCGGTAGTGCTGCTCATACCCTGACAGGAGCGGTGGTGGGAACAGCCAATTACATGGCACCTGAAGTCATTCGCTCCGAACCTGCAGATCAGCGGTCTGACATCTATTCCCTGGGGATCACTTTATATGAAATGCTAAGTGGCAAACCTCCATTTGATGCCGACTCTGCGATGACCATCATGATGATGCATCTGAACGACTCGCTGCCCAATATTGAAGAATTAAGAAATGATATACCAAAAGAACTGGTGACCATACTCGAAAAATCCCTGGCAAAGAACCGTAATGATCGGTACCAAACGGCAGAGGATTTTGCCAATGATCTTAAAAGGATCAATGAAAATTTACCGACTCAGACATTCAATAAACCAAACGTCAAACCTACCCAGGGTATTCAGGCTGAACAAATTCCTGTGACACAAATTACCCCTCCTGAGGAGATGGAAGCAGCGCAGGCGACTCTCATTCAGGTGCCAGAGAAACCTCAGCAGGAGAAGGAAGCTCCTGTCACTGTGATTGATCAAGCCTGGCGCGATAATCTCAAACCGAAAGTTGTGGAGCCAAAAAAACCGAACAAAAATCTTATGACGATCCTGATAGGTGTTTTGGTCCTTGTCGCTGTCGTGATTGCTGGTATATCAACATCCTGGTTTGGATTGGTTCCAAAGAATGAAGGTAACCAACCGACCAAAGTGATACAGGAGACAGGTTCTAATCTTCAGGTTGCTGATGCAACTTTGGCACCTTCGGCAGCCACCAATGCTCCTCCGGCAGTAAATGTGATTAAAACCGAAATTCCCCTGGTAGTGAATCAGGAGAAGCTGTTAATCTGTCAGGTCACAGACACGGGCGGTATTGATGATAAATCATTTAATGCTACAGCCTGGTTAGGAATGCAAACTGCTGCTTCTGATTTTGGGGTCGAGGTTCAGTATCTGGAATCGCAACAACAATCTGATTATGAAGTCAATCTGAATGCATTTGTGGAAGCTGGTTGTGATTTGATTGTTCCGGTAGGTTTTTTATTGGCCGATGCGACCAGCGCAGCTGCTGATATCAATCCTGACCAAAATTACGCGATCGTGGATGTAGATTATCTGACACAATCTAACGTATTGGGAAATGCTTCAAAAATCGATCAGGCAACTTTTCTGGCTGGTTATCTGGCAGCAGGTATGACGAAAACAGGCAAAGTTGGCACCTATGTTGGTATCCTTTTTCCAGCAACCCAGGCCTTTCTGGATGGATATGCCATGGGCGTAAACAAATACAATGAAGTTCACGGGAGCAATGTTCAGGTGCTCGGATGGGATATGGCTACACAAAAAGGTCTGGAAGTTGGCAACTTTGAGAGTCTGGATGATGGCCGTGCAATGGGTGAACAATTACTTGACGAAGGTGCTGATGTGATCATGCCTGTTGCGGGTCCAGTTGGTCTTGGCACATTAGCTGTCATGCAGGAACGTGGGACCGGATTATTGATTGGGGTTGATAATGATTGGTCGCTAGCCAACCCTGATAAAGCTGATTTCGTATTAGCCAGTGCTCTGAAGCAAATAAATGTATTTGTCTACCAGGCGATCAAAGATACGGTGAAT
>DAOUGX010000385.1:0-2925 GCA_034428855.1 Anaerolineaceae bacterium
GTAAGGAGATGTGATGGCCAACAAGATTCAAAAAAAGACATTGGATGGAAAGTCTCAATGGGCATTGTTAGTCATTGATGTACAAAATGGATTATTCAATAAAACCACCCCTATTTATAAAGCCGACGAACTACTGAAAAAAATCAACTACCTTGTATCAATAGCTCATGAAAATGGTTCACCGGTCGTATATATCCAACATTCCAACCCCTCCACCTTAGTTTATGGATCAAAAGATTGGCAGCTTCATCCAGCAATAACACCTGAAAAGCGTGATTTTCAGGTCCATAAAAAACACGGAAATTCTTTCGAGGAAACAAATTTAAGCGATTTACTTGAATCAAATTCAGTAAATAGCCTTGTTATGACAGGATTGGTTACTCATGGTTGTGTTAAGTCTACCTGCATCGGTGCGTTGGATTTAGGGTATGATGTGGTGCTCGTGGAAGACGCTCACAGCAGTTATAGCAAGGATGCTTTTGATTTGATCAAAAAATGGAATACTCAACTGAGTAGTCTGGGAGCAGAAGTCAAACCAACCAGTGAAATTATGTTCTGATTAAAACAATTAACTTGATCATGATTCATCCAATCTTATTTTGAATCAATCCACCAAAGAGGAGAATGATAATGAGTGTTAAATTTGACATGATTGGAATTTTTGTGAATGATATTCACAGGATGGTTGATTTTTATAAAAATGTGATCGGCCTGGAGATTGAATGGAATGGTGAAGGTCCTTATGCTGAATTTAAACATGAAGGCATTCGCTTCTCGATGTATGCCAGGAAAGAATTACCACAATTGTTAGGAACTACACCCGAATTCCCTGCACAATTAAATGGAACCTTTGAACTAGCCATCAACGTTGATGATCCAAAAAATGTTGATCTTAAATTTCAGGAAATCATATCGAATGGCGGTAAGGCAATTTATCCCCCCAGAGATGAACCCTGGAATATGCGTTCCGCTATGATTGCTGATCCGGAAGGAAATATCATAGAAATTGCCTCCGATTTTTGGAATTAAGTTGATGAGTAATAGAACCAAATCAATTCTACTTATCTCCATAGGAGTAATTTTCACATTTATTCCAATTTTTGGACTTTTCATTTTTGATAAACCCCTTTCCAAATCTGAAAAAATAACCTTCCAAGATAAAAATAATAATACTTTACACGGAACATATGTTTATGGATCACAACCAAATGGGGTTATTTTGGTTGAAGGTTTTGGTTCAGACCAGGTAACCATGAAAAGCCTTGCCAGTGAATTCGCTCGGAATCAATGGAATGTTTTTACATTTGATTTTAGTGGTCATGGAAGATCTCCTGGAACGTTAACCTTTGATAATGCCAGTACTGACCGTTTGGCATACCAGACTCTAGCTGCCATTCAGGAATTTACAAATATTTCAAATTTGCGCGAGAACAAAATCTTTTTAATTGGACATAGTTTAGGTGCGCGCGTAGCTTTACAAACCTCAAGCTTAAATTCCCAAATTGCCGGTCTCATTCTTCTCGGAACACAAGTTAACCTTGCTTCAAATTTACAATCAGAGTTTTTTACAGGAACCTCTGACAATGATCTTCCATGGGTTCTTTCTTTAGGACCAGAAACACCAAAAGCACCAATCCTGATGATCAGTGGAAGCTGGGATGATATCCTGCCTCCAAAAAATGCTGAAATTCTTTTCAACAAACTTACCTCAGGAAGCTATGATCACAAAAATGGTGATTTCTCATCAACAGCCTTCAATAATCCGGTTCGTCACCAAAGGATCATACCAAATTTAGTTCATAATTATGAGCCGTTTTCGCCGATAGTAATAGATCATATTATGAATTGGCTCAATGAGCAATTTGAATTAAATGTAACTGCTTCAAAAATTCCCATATTCCGAATCTGGACATGGATATTAAGTTTACCTGGAATTTTTCTACTCCTGATTGGAGGTAAAAATTTAATTCATAATCAAACAACAATATCAACCACCCCTGGTATCAAAGCAAGTTTAAGAAAGTTTTTTGGTAGAAAACTCCTCCTATGGATAGCTGCTTTACCAATTGCACTGGTTTTAGGAAGTGTTTTATTCGTTTTACCCATCGGAAAACCAGTCGTAAACCTCATTTATGTTTCCTTTATTGGGGGCTATGGCATACTTCTGTTAATGCTTTATCAGTTCAGGAAAATTCCTGGTGTTGATGAAAAATTTTTCCCTAAAAAGGTAAGTCTATCCACTAATGACTTTCAGGGCAAAGGGTTGCAACAAATTATCTTATCTTTAGTTTTCTTAATTGGTGTTCTATGTATTACAGCTGCTTACACTCGAACTGGCTGGTTTTATGTTTTTCCAGTTAATCTTCGATTGATTTGGTTGTTTTTATTCACGCCATTTACGGCACTTGGATTTTGGATTGGTATGAAAGAATCAGAAATGCTTCCAGATCAATTCTGGCCACAATTAATTCAAATTGTTTTTGGTTTATTTCCGTTTATCCTTTATACAATCTTTATGGCAGCGATTGGCTCCCTATCTGGCATGATTGGTGGTTTTCAAGGTCTAATTATTTTATGGTTGGTTCTTGTTTTTGGTAAATTCTTAAATGCTTTTAGCAGACTTTATTGGTTATCAGCAACCTGTATGGCTGTTTTGTTATATTGGTTAATATTGCCTCAAGGTGTATTGTTTTAAGATTTATAAAAAAACATCAAATAGTATCCAGAATTTCTATCATATGAGAAACGACAACTGGATCAAATTGAGTTGCACTACAACGCAGTAATTCATTTTTTGCAGTTTGCATGGAAACAGGTTTTCGATAAACACGCCGGATGGTCATGGTTGAAAATGCATCCGCCACAGAGATGATCCGTGCCCCGATAGGAATTTCTTCCCCGACCAGACCATAAGGATATCCACAA